>JAICJR010000203.1 GCA_025928345.1 Thermoleophilaceae bacterium
ACTACGAGCGCTTCACCGACGTGAACACCACACGCGGGTCGAACGTAACCACCGGCGCGATCTACAACACCGTGATCCGGCGAGAGCGCCGCGGCGACTACCTCGGCGGCACCGTCCAGGTGATCCCGCACATCACCGACGAGATCAAGCAGCGCATCCGCCTCGTCGCCGAGGCGCAGGACGTCGACATCGTGATCACCGAGATCGGCGGCACCGTCGGCGACATCGAGTCGCTCCCCTTCCTCGAGGCGCTGCGCCAGTTCCAGGTGGACCACGGCCGCAACCGCTGCATGTTCATCCACCTCACGCTCGTCCCGTTCCTCGGCCATGCCGGCGAGCTGAAGACAAAGCCCACGCAGCACTCCGTCCAGGAGCTGCGGCGCATCGGCATCCAGCCCGACATGGTGATGTGCCGGTCCGAGGGCCCGCTCGACCGCGACATCCGCGAGAAGATCTCGCTGTTCGCGAACCTGCCAGTGGAGGCGATCATCTCGGCGCGCGACGTCGACTCGATCTACAAGGTCCCGCTCTACTTCCGCGCGGAAGGCGTCGACGACCAGATCCTCGACCACTTCCGGATCGAGGCCGAGCCGCCGGACCTGTCCGAGTGGGAGGCGCTCGTAAAGCGCGGCGACGCCGCCCAGGAGACGGTGCGCATCGGGCTCGTCGGCAAGTACATCCAGCTCGAGGACGCGTACCTGTCGGTGATCGAGGCGCTCGGCCACGGCGGCATCCACCACGGCGCGAAGATCGACGTGCGCTGGGTGGACGCCGAGGGGCTCGATCGCGCCGAAGCGGAGCGCCAGCTCGAGGAGTGCGACGGCATCCTCATCCCCGGCGGCTTCGGCGTGCGCGGGGTGGAGGGCAAGATCCGCGCCGCCCGCTTCGCGCGCGAGAACGAGGTGCCGTACCTCGGCATCTGCCTCGGGATGCAGGTGGCCGTGTCCGAGTTCGCCCGCCACGTGGTGGACATGGACGGCGCCAACTCCACCGAGTTCGACCCCGAGACGCCGTACCCCGTGATCGACCTCCTTCCCGAGCAGAAGGAGGTGCGCGACATGGGCGGCACGATGCGGCTCGGCGCCGATCCCGTGAAGCTCCACGACCACACACGGGCGCGCGAGATCTACGGCGAGCCCGTGATCTACGAGCGCCACCGGCACCGCTACGAGGTGAACAACCACCTGCGCAAGCACCTCGAGCAGGCTGGGCTCGTGTGCTCAGGCACCTCGCCCGACGACCGCCTGGTGGAAATCGTCGAGCTGCCCGAACATCCCTTCTTCGTCGCGAGTCAGTTCCACCCCGAGTTCAAGTCGAGGCCTCTTCGCCCGCAGCCCTTGTTCAGGGAATTTGTGGGGGCGGCGCTCGAGCGGTCTCGTCAGAGAACTGACGAGTCGGAGGCCGGAGGCCGGAGGTCGGAGGCCACCGAGCAAGAGCTTGGATCGCGCAATTAGCGTTGCGCGTTAGTTAATCGGCGCCAAGAGCGGTTTCGTACTAGCTGTCCCGGGCACAGCCGCCCGTATGAGGACGATTCCACGCACAAAAGGCGCACTGTCGGGCTTCATAATTCTTCTGCTGGGCATTTGGGGTGGGCTCATCCCGTTTATCGGGCCCTACTTCAACTACGCGATGCACACCGACCAGACGTGGCACTGGTTCACAGACCGCGGCTGGCTCGAGGTGCTGCCCGGCGCTGTGGCTGTGGTGGGTGGCTTCCTGCTGATGACCGGCCGCACACGCGGCAGCACCATGCTGGGCGCGATGCTCGGAATCGCGGCAGGCCTGTGGTTCACCGTCGGGCCGACCGTGAGCATGCTGTGGCACCACGGCGCGATCACCGTCGGACCTCCGATCGCCAGGCACACGGTCACCCGCATGCTCGAGTGGCTCGGCTTCTTCTACGGTGTCGGCGGCCTGATCACCCTGTTCTCGGCGTACGCGCTGGGCTTCCTCGCGGCGCTCCCGATCGTCGACGAGCGCATTGTGGGGAGGACGGTTGCCGCGGGCACGGGCGCCGCGGCCGGCTACGCCGCCGGGCGCGCCACCGCGCCGCGTGACCGCGAGCCCGCCGCCGCGCCGGCACGGACGGCCGACGGCACCGACCAGACCGCGGTGACGGATCGTCCCGCCACCACAGCCCCGCGCAGCCGCACCGGCCGCTTCTTCCGCCGGCGCAAAGCCACCACGCGCACCTGACCTTCGGCCACCACGAACGCCGGCCCGCGCCCCACACCCGAGGGGGCGCGGGCCAGCGCGGCCTGCGCACGCGCGGCTAAAGCGGTAAACCTCAGCGGGTGAGCACCGCAGCCGTTCCCCGCGCGTCGCAGGAGGAGAGGGACCGCCTCGTCGAGGACTTCATCCGTCTCTGCGAGATCGAGAGCCCGTCACGGAACGAGCGTCCGGCGGTGGACGCGGTGGCGGCGTACCTGCGCGAGCTCGGGCTCGAGGTGGAGGAGGACGCGAGCGCGGCCGAGACCGGTTCGGACGCCGGCAACCTGATCGCGCGCATCCCGGGGCCTGAGGGAGCGCGCACGATCCTGCTCTGCGCGCATCTCGACACGGTGCCGCTCGAGGGCCCCGTCGAGGTGGCGCGGGAGAACGGCCTTCTCACGAACCGGCACGACGCGATCCTCGGAGCGGACAACAAGGCCGCCGTGGCCACGGTGCTCGGCACGGCCCGCCGGCTCGTCGCAGAAGGGGCGCCCCTTGGGGTGGAGCTCGTCTTCACCACCTGTGAGGAGATCGGGTTGCGCGGCGCCAAGGCGTTCGACCGCTCGAAGCTCCGCTCCGAGTACGGGTTCGTGTTCGACCACGCCTCACCGATCGGCGAGCTGATCGTGGCGGCGCCGACCTACTACAGGATCGACGCGCGCTTCCGCGGCCATGCGGCGCACGCCGGGATCCGCCCCGAGGCGGGCCGGAACGCGATCGCGGCGGCGGCCGGCGCGATCGCGCGGATCGACCTCGGCAGGCTCGACGCGGAGACCACCGCGAACGTCGGCACGATCAAGGGCGGCACGGCGCCGAACGTGGTGGCCGAGCACTGCCTCGTCCAGCTCGAGGCGCGTAGCCTCGACGACTCGCGAGCCGCGTCCGTTGTGAGCCAGATGGTGGACGCGATCACCGAGGCCGCGAGCGACGCCGAGTGCGACGTGGAGACGGCCGTCGAGGAGCAGAACCGCGGCTACCGCATGCCGCGCACAGCATTGCCGGTGGTGGCAGCCGCCGGCGCGCTCAAGGCGCTCGGCTTCGAGCCCAGCTACATCTCCACGGGCGGCTGCAGCGACGCGAACATCTTCGTCGCCGCCGGCATCCCCTGCCTGAACGTGGCGAACGGCACCGAGCGCAACCACCAGCCGGACGAGAGCGTGACCGTCGAGGCGCTCGAGACGATGCTCGACGTTACGCTCGGAATCGTCGCCCAGAGCGCGTGAGCCGGCTCGTTCTGCGTCGGGGAACCGTTGCCGACGTGGAGAGCCGGGGCGCGGTGGTGCGCCTGCGCGTGGACGTGGGCGGCGAGCTGCGGCCGGCTATCTCGTACACGGATCTCAGCGGCGAGGTCGAACCCGGCGATGACGTCGTGGTGAACTGCGCCGCCCTCGACCTGGGGCTCGGCAGCGGCGGCTTCGACATCGTGCACGTGAACCTCACGCGCGGGCTCGACGCGCCCGTCGAGACAGACGCGCACGTGATGAAGCTGAACTACACGTCGCTGCAGAACGCGGTGAGGCCGTACGAGGAGCGCTCGCCCGCGGGCGGGCCGCACCGCACCGGACCTGTGGCGGTGATCGCGATGCACGGCCAGCTCGCGGCTGTGGCTTGGGCGGCCGCGCGCGGCGGCGCGGCACCGAGGCGGATCGGCTACGTGCAGACGGTCGGAGGCGCGCTGCCCGGGCCGCTCTCGAGCGTCGCGCGCGACCTGCTCGACCGCGGCCTGCTCGCCACGCACGTCACGGCGGGCGCGGCCTTCGGAGGCGAGTGCGACGCGATCACCGTCGCGGGCGCGCTCGAGACGGGCTTCGCCGCCGGCGGTTGGGACGCGGCGATCGTGGGCCCGGGGCCCGGGATCCTCGGCTCCGCCACGCGGCTCGGCCATGGCGGGATGGCGGCTCTCGACTCCGCGCATGTGGCGCTTGCGCTCGGCTGTCGCACCATGATCGTGCCGCGCCTGTCGGAGAGCGACCCGCGCGACCGCCACCGCGGGCTCTCCCACCACACGATCACCGTGCTGCAGATGCTGCTCGAGCCCGTGCTCGTCCCGATCCCAGCCGGCGTCCCGGTGGAGGTGGGCCAGCACGAGCGGGCTGAATTCGACGTCGACCTCCAGGGCTATGCTGGCTCCGGTTTGCCGGTAACGACGATGGGCCGCACCCTGGAGGAGGACGAGCTCTTCTTCAAGGCCGCGCTCGCAGGCGGAGAGGCTCTCTCGAAGGAAATCGATGGCGTTTGAGCGGATAGGCGTGGACGAGGTGTGGAGCGGTCGCATCGCGAACGTGCGCGTCGAGCGCTGGCGCCAGGAGGACGGCGAGGAGGTCGAGCGCGAGGTGGTGGGGCACCCGGGCGCCGTCGGCGTCGTCGCGCACGACGGGGAGCAGATCTATCTCGTCCGCCAGCCACGCGAGCCCGTCGGCGACCCCGCGCTGCTCGAGTTGCCCGCCGGAAAGCTCGACGAGGAGGGGGAGGACGCGCTCGCCACCGCCAAGCGGGAGTTGGCCGAGGAGATCGGAAAGGGCGCGCATACCTGGCGGCACCTCACAACTTTCTGGGCCTCGCCGGGTTTCTCCGACGAGGAAATTCACGTGTATCTGGCCACGGACCTCTACGACGAGCACGCAGAGGCTGACGAGAACGAGCGGATCGAGATCGAGACCGTGCCGCTCTCGCAGCTCGACGGCGTGATCCGCGACTGCAAGGACTCGAAGACCCTTGTCGGTCTGCTGTGGCTGAAGGCGATGGGTGAGGCTTCATGAAGAGGCGTCTTTTGGTGCTTCCCCTCGCCGCCGTGGCCCTGGCCGCCGGACCGGCCGTGGCGCGCGCCGTGCAGGTCCGCGATCCAGGCGATGCGGGCGCGGGCGCGATCGACTGCACGCCCGTGCAGACGGACAACTGCACCCTCCGCGACGCGGTGGCGGCCTCACTGTCCGGCGACACCATCACGTTCAAGCCCGGGCTGGCGCCGATCCAGCTCACCAGCACACTCACCATCGGCACGAGCGGCCTGACCATCTCGGATCCCGAAGGCGACGTGAGCGTCGGCCCGTCCGGCAGTTTCGACCCGCTCGTGGACTTCACTGCCGGCAACGCCCTGGTGCAGGGCGTGACCTTCACGAATCCCGGCGGCACCGCGATCAAGGTCGAGGACGGCGTGACGGGAGTGAGG
>JAICJR010000167.1 GCA_025928345.1 Thermoleophilaceae bacterium
CCGCAGCACGTGCAGCGATGTCGATCAGAACGTCTCCGGTGAATCAGCAAGTCGGTGGCCATGGGCGAGCTGGGTGACCCGATCGCCGAGTTCTTTGACGAGGCGATCTGTCGGTTTGTCGGCCAAAGCGTGTGCGTCGGCGGACACGGCGGTCATGAGATACCCAACCTGGCTCCCCACTCGCCGGCTCGGTTCTTCCTCTAGCCGGTGACGGACTGCCGCCAACACCGCCTGCCGCGCTAGCCGAAGTAGGCGTGTGCCCTCACCGGCCTGCCCTGCGGCTTGGCCACTGAGCAGCTCGAGCATCTCCGTGCCGGCTTCATCGAGATCGGGTGGATCGAAGCCTTCTTTGATCCAAGTCGCGGCGCCATAGCCAATGGTGTACAAGGTGGCTTCGAGGTCCGACACGTCTGGGAGTTCCATCGTCTGTTAGGCGACCTGCCAGATTAGTTCTGCGTGTGATGGGCCTCGTCGGGGACCAGCACCACCCCGAGTTTGTTGGCGGCGCGGCGCAGTTCGGGGGTCTCGATCGTGACGCGGGTGCTGGTGGCCTGCTCGGCGTCGAGGGGCAGGGGTTCCCATAGCGCCCAGTAGATCCACTGCGGGGGCAAGCGGCTCTTGTAGCGGAGGCCGGCGGCGAGCAGCTGACCGTCCTCTCCGGTGGCCTGTCGGCGCAGGATGCGAGCGAGGCGGCGGGTGAAGCCGCGGCGCTCGTCGGCAAGCGCGCGCACGTCGAGGGCCTTGAGAGCGAAGCGTTCGAGCAGCTCGCCGACGTGGGGTAGTAGGCGCGCGCAGGTGGACCAGTGCCAGAGGTCAACGAAGCGCGCGTCTGGGTCGGGGGGCGCGCAGGCGAGCTGCCAGTTGAAGCTGTCGATCATGTCGGCGTCGAGACTCGGGGTGAGATCCTCGTCCGCATATTCCGGGTCGGGTTCCTCCTCGAAGAACCCCTCGATCCGCCTGGCTACTCGCGCGTCAAATGTGAACGGCGCGATCTTCTCCCCGAGCGCGCCCTCCGCTTTGCTCGCGCAGTAGAGGGTGCGGAACGCGCCGTCGGGATCGTCGAAGCGGCCCGAGTCGTCGTGCTCGGGCTCGGTTTCGCCGACCGGCGCTGGCGGGTCCCGCGGCTCGAAGGGTTCGGGCCAGCTCGTGACCCGCCAAAACCCATTCGCTGGCGGGCGGACCTTGCGGTAACCGGAAAGCCTGGATCGTGTCGCCACAGCCTTCCCAGGCTATGGCTGGATGCGGATGGCTTGGTCGACCGGTCTTGAGCGACTCAGCGGTTGGCGAGGAAGGCGCGTGCGGCCCGCTCAACGTCTGCCTGCTTGCCCTCGTGAAAGGACTCGATCGGAGCTTTCCCGCGCAGACGCGGGTTGCTGCCCAGCATCCAGGAACGGACCGCCTGGCGGCGCATGCCGTGCGTGAGCAACTCCACCAGCGTGTAGAGATCGACGAGAGCCTTCCACGCAGCATCATCTGGCTGACGCTCGCCACGCGCGTACCGGCCGATCGTTTTCGGGTGACGGTCGCCCAACGCGAACGCGACCAGCTTCTGCCCGAGCACCGCCTGCAACTCGGTGGCCAGCTCACGCGGCTCGAGCTGCGCTGCGCTGTCGTGTGCTTCCTCCAGCAGCTCTTGCACCGTCATCCTGCGCTCCTTCGTTCCGTCCGACGCCCATCGTAACACCTCGGTCCCTGGTCTGGGGTTCGATCGGCTCCGTTTTAGTCCTCCTTTAGTACCCGACTGCCGAACGGACGTTTCGTCAGGTGCCCAGCGAGCGTGACGCCGTGGCAGTCGAGCACGTCCTCCCGCGAGTCGGCGCGCACGGCCGCCCATCCCCCTAACTGCGGCGTACCACGGCGACGGCCGCTTTCTTGTCGCCGGGCGCTGCATACTCCTCGTGTGACGCTTCCGTACCCCGACACCCCCGAGGGTCAGGCATGGGAGAGCGAGCTCGGACCGCTTCTCTCGAGCGCGCAAGTGTGCGAGATGCTGGACACATCACGGCAGCACGTCGGCGAGCTAATCAAGAGCAGGCGCCTGATCCGGCTCGCGGATAGCTCCGGCAGGCTGCGGTTCCCGGCGTTCCAGTTCAAGGACAGGCGGCCGCAGGAACCGCTGGTGCGCGCCTACTGGACACTCGCGGACGCCGCCGTCGACCCGTGGACCGCCGCGGCCTGGTGTGCCGCTCCTGACGACGCGCTCGAGGGACATTCGCCAGCCAGCTGGGTCCTCGCAGGCAGAGACCCGGACAGGCTTGCGACCATCGCACGCCAAGACGCCGCTCGCCTTGCCCGATGAGCTGCCCCGCGAGCTGCAAACCACTGCTGCTTCTCGTCCAAAGCGATAGCGGGCTGGCCGCCACCTGGCGCTCAACGCGTACCGATTGACGAGAATCTCTTGCTCATGAAGACCGCGGCTTCGATCGGTGCGCTCTTGATCGCGCTGCTCCTGCTTGGCGCGTGGGTCATGGAATCGATCGTCCGCGTCGGCACCTGCGGGCCTGCAGAGGGCGGCGGTAGTTGTAGCCCAGGCGTGGTGTCGTGGCTGTTGCTGGCCGGTGGCATCGCTGCGGTAGTCGCGGCCGTACTCGTGCTTTTCCTGCCGCGTCGTCGGCAGTGACCGCTGTCGACCGGCACTGACGCTCTTCGTCCAAAGCGCAAGGGGCAGTTCGCAATCGCGTGACATAGGGTCGAGGCGGATGAGCTTCTTCGAAACAGAGGCGTGGCTGTCCTCAACCGGCGACGTGCCCGCCTGGCACGGGCTGGAGTGGACCCGTTTCCACGGACAGCGTTGATTAGGTCGTTTCCTCTTTGATGTTGATCTTTATCTCCTCTCGGGTCTGCTCGTACTCAGTGGGGGACAGCATGCCGAGGGTGGAGTGGCGGCGCTCGCGGTTGTAGAAGACCTCGATGTACTCGAACACGGCTGAGCCGAGCTCGCGGCCGTCGACACCGTCACCCGCCGCGAGGGGCTCAACCTGCCACGCGGCAAGGCCGCCCAGCGCCTCGGCCTGGTATGGCCGGGCGCGCCGCCGACAGCGCCCGCGATTTAGCCAGCGCATCGAACCTGACCACAACCCCGAGCCGCCCCGGAGGATCACCCCTGGGCGGCTCGGCGCGTTCGGGCCACCGAGCACTCGAGAAGTACGAGCAGGCCGGGCGATTACGAGTTCGGAGAGGGAAATGAGCCCTAGCGCCACGCTAGAGCCAAAGTTCACGCGGCTTTTTGTGGCATCAACTGTGAGATACGGGATAGGGGCGAGGGGAATCGAACCCCCGATCTCCGGCTTGAAAGGCCGGCGTCCTAACCGCTAGACCACGCCCCCGCGGTTCGACGCCAAGTCTAGGCGGCTGGGGCCTACTTGAGGTGGTGGTCGCGCAGGAAGCGGTCGGCCACGCTGGTGGGCGAGGCGCCCCGGAGCACCACGGACGCGTTCATCTGGCGCATCAGCGACGTGGTGAGCGTGGCACTCACGGCATTCAGCGTGCTGGCGAACGCGGGCCCCTCCATGTCGAGGACCTTCTGGCGCACGAGCGGGGCCTCGTTCTCGAAGCCGAACATGTTCTTCGGGTCCTTCAACACCACGTACTTCGACGTGCTCGTGAGCTGCCCGTCCGTGGAGAACGCGTCAGCCGCGTCCACGGTGCCGTTGTCGAGCGCTGCGTACTGCGTGCCGATTCGGCGCGGCCGGAACACGAGGTTGTGCAGCCCGTAGACGCGCTTCAACCCGATATATCCCTCGAGTCGCGTGCGGAACTCCGGCGCGCCCGACACTCTGATCGCGCGCGGGACCTTCGCGAGGTCGGCGATCGCGCGCAGGTGGTAGCGGCGTGCGAACGCGGCGGTCACCGCGAGCACGTCGCGGTCCTGGAAGGGCGTGGGATTGAGCATGGCCACGCCTTCGGCCCCCGCCACCTGCCGGGCATCGTTGTAGGCCTGCGCGGGCGACGCCGCGCGGGTCGTCTTGTCGCCAATCACCGTTCGGAGGATCCCGGTGTACTCGGGATAGGCGTCGAGCGTGCCGAGCGTGAGCGCCCGGTAGATGATCTCGGTCGCGCCGACGTCGCTCTTCAGGTTCACGTGAAATCCCTTTGCCCGCAGCGCCTGCGCGTACAGCTCGCCGAGGAGGAACTGCTCGGGGAAGTTCTTCGTCCCGAACGTGACCGGCGGCTTGCCGACGCCGGGACCTTCCGCTGCGGCCGTCTTGGTCGCGCTCGAGCCGCCACAGGCCACGGGAACGAAAGCGAGCACGAGCACGCTCGCGGCGGCGGAAATGTGAGAGAGGCGGGACAACCGAGGACGGGATGGGTTCGGCCCGCTAGGCGCCGACTCCGGCGGGCGCCGTTGCAGGCCTGCGGTCCTCAGTGGAAGCAGAGTCCGGAATCGTAAAGTGGAAGACGCTGCCGCTGCCCGGACGGCCCTCCACCCAGATCCGGCCGCCGTGATGCTCGACGATCTTCTGGCAGATCGCGAGCCCGATCCCGGTGCCTTCCTTGGAGGCGCCGAGGCGAGCGAACGGCTGGAAGATGCGCTCCGCCTGGCGGGGGTCGATACCGATGCCGTTGTCGCGCACGGAGAAGCGCCACTCGCCTGGGAAGAGCGCCGCGCTCACGTGCACCTCGGGCGCGTCGTCGTCGCTGAACTTGAGCGCATTCGACAGCAGGTTTTGCAACACCTGGCAGAGCTGCTTGGGGTCGACGTCCACCGTCGGCAGCGGGTCAGATGTGAGGGTCGCGCTCTTCTCGGCGATCCGGCCGGCGAGGTTGTCGCGCGCGCGGTCCAGCAGCTCGTCCATCGGCACCGGCTCGCGCTGCAGCTCGCCGTGGCCCACGCGCGAGTACTCGAGCAGGTCGCGGATGAGGGTGCGCATGCGGTCGGTGCCGGCGAGGATACTGTCGAGGAAGGTCTTCCCGCTGTCGTCGAGCAGCTCGCGGTAGTCGCGGTCGAGGAGGCCGGCGAACACCGTCACCGTCTGCAGCGGCTCCTTCAGGTCGTGGGACGTCACCGCGGCGAACTGGTCGAGCTCTGCGTTCGAGCGCTCGAGCTCGGCGGTCCTGGCCGCCACCTCGTCGCGGCTGTGCTCTAGCGATGCGGCCATCGTGTTGAACGCGCGGCCGAGATCGCCCAGCTCGTCGCTGCGCTGGTCGGGCGCGCGTGCGCTGAGGTCGCCGTGCGCCACGCGCTCGGCGCCCGCCGCCACCTCGCGCACCGGGCGGACCACGGAGCGGGCGAGATAGATCGCGAGCACGAGCACTGCGCTCAGGCCGATCACGAGTCCGCCGATCCCGAAACCGACGGCCACGCTCGCGCGGCTGCTCGCCTGGCTCGTGCGCTTGTCGGCGAGCGCGCGCTCGCTGTTGAAGAGCTGCTGGAACTGGCCGCGGATCGCCTGGATGCGCTGCGGTCCCGTCCCGTTCACGATCACCGACCGGGCGACGTCGATCTTGTCGTTCGCCAGCGAGATCATCGGGATCGAGTAGAGGTCCACGTAGTCGTTGATCGACCCGGTGATCTTCTGGGCGGTCGCGGATGCGGCGGGGTTGTCGCGCACGAGCGCCTCGAGCTCGCGGGCCTGCGCCGGATATGCCTGCCGCGCAGCCGAGTACGGCTCGAGGAACACGGGCTTCGCGCCACTCGCGACGTAACCGCGAACGCCCGTCTCCAGGTCGATCGCGAGCTTCTCGAGCTTGTTCCCGGCCGAGATTGCCTCCTGCGCGCGGATGGCGCGGTTGGCCGAGTCGCGCTGGCCGCGGATCGCGAATACGAGCAGTACGAAGACGGCCGCAATCAACAGCGCAAATGCGCCGCTCGCGACGACCATCCGTGTAGTGATGCTCCGTCTCAAGTGATCCACCGGCCGCCGAGCCGGATCGCCCACGATGGGCGCCCTTCCGGGCGGCAGGAAGGCGAGCCCCACGCTCTGAACGATGATAGATGCGGTCCTGGGGAGTTCGCAAATGCATCTACGTACTCCGGACGAGCGCGAACGCGCCTCATTTGAGGGAGGACGGCGGGTCAAGGCGGCCGGATCTATCCAGCCACGCCTCGCATAGCATCCAGCAGGGGGCCTCTAGCTCATCTGGTAGAGCACCGGACTTTTAATCCGGCGGGCTGGGTTCGAGTCCCAGGGGGCCCATGTTGATGTGCGGCTAGTGCCGGAAGTGGCGGCGCGATGTGAAGACCATCGGCACGCCCGCCTTCTCGCACGCCTCGACCACCTCGGCGTCGCGGTTGGAGCCGCCAGGCTGGATGATCGCCCGGACTCCCGCGGCGATCGCGGCTTCGGGCCCGTCCGCGAACGGGAAGAAGGCGTCGGATGCCATGACCGCTCCCTCGAGCGAGGTGCGTGACTTCTCGACCGCGATCCGCACGGAGTCGACCCGGCTCATCTGGCCCGCGCCGATCCCGACCGTCGCGAGGTCCTTCGTGAACACGATGGCGTTCGAGCGGACGTGCTTGCACACCCTCCACGCGAACAAGAGCTCGCCCCACTGCTCCTCGCTCGGCCGGCACTCGGTGGCGACGGACATGTCGTCGCGCGCCTCGGACTCGCTGTCGCGGTCCTGCACGAGGATGCCTCCGCGCACGCGCTTGATGTCGTGCTCGCCGAGCGGCACCCGACGGCGCTCCGAGTTGTCCATGATCCGGATGTTGGGCTTCTGGGTGAGGATCTCGAGCGCGTCATCGTCGTAGCCGGAGGCGAACACCAGCTCGACGAAGATCTCGCTGAGCTTCTGCGCAAGCTCGCGGTCGACTCGCCTGTTGAAGCAGAACACTCCGCCGTAGGCGCTCATCGGGTCGCACTCGAGTGCCTTGTCGTAGGCCTCGAGAACCGTGGCTCCAACGGCCGCGCCACACGGATTGTTGTGCTTGAGGATCGCCGCCGCCGGCACCTCGAACTCCTCGAGCAGCTTGCGCCCGGCATCGAGGTCCAGCAGGTTGTTGAACGAGAGCTCCTTGCCGTGGAGCTTCGACACCATCGACAGGAGATCCGTGCGTGCGCCGGCCTGCATGTAGTACGCGGCGCGCTGGTGCGGGTTCTCGCCGTAGGTGAGGTCGAGCACCTTCTCGTACGCGCGCACGTAGAGGCCCGGGAACGACTCCTCCTTCTCAGAGAACCAGCGGGAGATAGCGGCGTCGTAGCGGGCGGTGTAGCCGAA
>JAICJR010000184.1 GCA_025928345.1 Thermoleophilaceae bacterium
AGGCGATCGAGCTCGGTGAGCACCGCCCTCATGGTCATCGCCATGTTGTCTCCCGTGTCGCCGTCGGCGACGGGGAAGACGTTCAGGTCGTTGACCTCCTGACGGCGGCGGTCGAGCTCGGCGCACGCCGTGGCGCGCGCCGCGCTGCTCGGAGCGCGCGGCAACAGCGGCGTGATCCTCTCCCAGATCGTGCGCGGCGCGGCGGCGGAGCTTGCCTCGCGGCCCGGTGAGCTGGTGGACCCCGTGCTCGTGGCGGCCGCGCTCGCCCGCGCGGCGGACGCCGCGTATGAGTCCGTGCGGGACCCGGCTGAGGGGACCATGCTCACCGCGGTCCGCGCCATGGCGCACCGCGTGGCGCAGGACCTCGCGCACATGGACACGCAGCGCCTCGGCCCGGATGCGGGCCCGGCGGAGCAGGACGAGCTGCTCGCCGAGGTGCTCGAGCGCGCGCTCGAGGCGGCCAAGGACGCCGTGCAGAAGGGGCCCGGGCAGCTGGCGGTCCTGCGCGAGGCGGGCGTGGTGGACGCGGGCGCGTACGGCATGACCGTGCTGATGGCGGGCGTGATCGGGTCGCTGCGCGGCGAGGAGCCGCCGGCGATCGCGCACGAGCTCCCGGCGAGGTCGCTTCATCTTCCGCAGCACGAGTCGAGCCAGTACCGCTTCTGCACCAACTTCGCCGTGTCCGGCGAGGGACTCGAGGGCTCTGAGTTCGTGCGCAAGCTCGAGGACATCGGCGACTCCGTGCTCGTCGTCGGCGACGACAAGACCCTGCGCGTGCACGTGCACACCGACGAGCCGGACTCCGCGGCCGCGCTGTTCGAGGGCGTGGGGGAGGTGTCGCGCTTCGACGTCGCGGACATGCGCGAGCAGATCGCCGATCGCAGCGCGCGTCTCGCCGCCGGCAACGGCGACGGCGCGTCCCCGGCCGCGCGAGCCGCCTGCGGCGTCGTGGCCGTGGCGAGCGGCGACGGCCTCGTGCATCTGTACGAGGTCCTCGGCGCGCACGTCGTCCAGGGCGGCGCCACGCTCAACCCCTCGACCTACGAGCTGCTGGCCGGCATCCACGGCGTGGAGGCAGACGAGGTGCTGGTACTGCCCAACTCGCCGAACGTGATCCTCGCGGCCGAGCGGGCCGCCGAGCTGTCCGAGCGGCCCGTGCGCGTCGTGCCCACCCGCGCGCAGCAGACGGGGCTCGCCGCGCTGCTCGCATTCGACCCGTCGCGCTCGAGCGAGGAGAACGCCGCCAGCGTGGGGGCTGCCGCGGAGGCGCTTCGCACCGGCGGGATCGCGCAGGCCGCCCGCGACGACGCTCAGGGGCGCTTCCGCGAGGGCGACGCGCTCGGCTACGCCGGCGAGGACCTGGTGGCCTGGGGCGAGATCGGCGAGGTCGTCCCGCGCACCCTCGCGCTAGTGGCCGAGGGCTGCGAGGTGCTCACCTGCATCGCGGGCGACGGCGCGCCGCTCGCGGCCGCTGACGTGGAGGCCGCGCTGCCGGAGGGCGTCGAGCTCGACTGGCAGCAGGGCGATCAGCCCGCCTGGTGGTACCTCCTGGCCGCCGAGTAGCTTCCCCGGCCATACCCACCCGCTTCGCAGAAAAGACCGAGCTCACGTTCGAGGAGGCGCTGAGCGCGCCACTTCGCTCCGTGCCGCGCCCGAGCCGGCTGGAGGAGCGGCTGGCGCTCGGCAAGCAGGCCCGCGAGGGCGCCGCGGTGCTGGGACTCGAGACGGTGGGCGACCTGCTCGAGCACCTCCCGCGCCGTCACGCCGACCGCGGGGAGGTGCGCCCGATCGCCTCGCTCTCGCCTGAAGAAGAGGGAACGGTCGAGGTCACCGTCAAGTCGATAGCCACACGACCGTCGCGCAACAGGCGGCAGCGCCCGCGCACCGAGGCACGCGTGGCGGACGAATCCGGCCCCATGCTGGCGGTGTGGTTCAACCAGCCGTGGGTTGCGGAGCAGGTCACCGCGGGCGATCGGCTCCTTCTGCGCGGCCGGATGAAGGACCGCAACCGCTTCTGGGTCACTGGGCACGAGGCGGTCCAGGACGTCGGCAGCGCCGTCCATACGGTCGGCGTCGTGTCCGTGTACCCCGGCACGAAGGGGCTCGGCTCCGACAGGATCCGCGGGCTCGTGCACGACCACCGCGAGCGGGTGCACGACGTGATCGAGCCGCTGCCCGCGTACATGCGCGCGGCGGAGCGCCTCGCGGATCGGCCGGCGGTCCTCGCGGCGCTCCACTTCCCCGCGGGGGATGACGAGGACGATGCCCGCCGCCGGCTCGCGTTCGAGGAGCTGCTCGTGCTGGAACTCGCCCTCTCGGGCCGCCGCCAGGCGCGCCAGGACGGGCGCCCGGCGCCCGAGTTGCGGCCGAGCGGCGAGCTCGTGGACCCTTGGCGCGCGTCGCTGCCGTTCGAGCCCACGCGCGACCAGCTCGCGGCGTTCGAGCAGATCGACTCCGACCTCGCGCGCGCCGAGCCGATGCAGCGGCTGCTGATGGGAGAGGTGGGCTCTGGCAAGACCGTTGTGGCGCTGAGCGCGATGCTGCGCGCCGCCGAGAACGGCGCCCAGGCGGCGCTGATGGCGCCCACCGAGACGCTGGCCGAGCAGCACCTCGCCACGCTCGACCGCCTGCTCGGTGGAATGGTCCCCATCGCGCTGCTCACCGGCTCCACGCCGGCGGCGCGCAGGCGCGAGATCCTCGGCCGGCTCTCTAGCGGCGAGCTTCAGCTCATCGTCGGCACGCACGCCCTGATCGAGCCGGCGGTGGAGTTCCGCGATCTCGCGCTGTGCGTGATCGACGAGCAGCACCGCTTCGGCGTGCGCCAGCGCTCGGCGCTCGACGCCAAGGCACCGCTCGGCATGGCCGTGCACACGCTCCACCTCACCGCTACGCCGATCCCGCGCACGCTTGCCCTCACGCTCTACCGCGACCTCGACTCCACAACGCTTCGCCAGCTGCCGGCCGGCCGCAAGCCGATCGAGACGCACGTGGTGGACGGCGAGCGCGCCCGCAAGCGCGCGTACGAGCGGATCCGCGAGGAGATCGCCAAGGGGCGGCAGTGCTACGTCGTGTGTCCGCTCGTGTCCGAGTCGGAGACGCTCCAGGCGCGCGCCGCCACCGCGGAGGCCGAGCGGCTGGCGGCCACTGAGTTCAAGGACCACCGCGTGCGGCTGATCCACGGCCAGATGCCCGGCAAGCAGAAGGCGGAGGCGATGGCGGCGTTCGTGTCCGGCGAGGCGGACGTGCTGGTGGCGACGTCGGTGATCGAGGTGGGCATCGACGTGCCGAACGCCACGGTGATGCTGATCGAGGCGGCGGAGCGCTACGGCCTGAGCCAGCTCCACCAGCTGCGCGGGCGGATCGGGCGCGGCGAGCACGAGTCGCTCTGCATCCTGTTCGGCGACCCCAAGCTGCCGCGGCTCGAGGCGATCGCGTCCGAGTCCGACGGATTCAAGCTCGCCGAGGTCGACCTCGAGCTGCGCAAGGAGGGCGACATCCTCGGCACCCGCCAGCACGGCGAGGCACTCTTCCGCGTGGCGCGGCTACCGGAGGACCTGCCGCTGCTCGAGCTGGCCACCGATCGCGCCGAGGCACTGCTCGCGCGCGACCCGGGCTTGTCCGAGCCGGAGCACGTGCTGCTGCGCGAGGCCGTGGTGGCGGCGTTCGGCCCGGAGCACGAGCCGATCCCGGCCTAGGGCACTAGCCCAGGCCCGCGTCGAAATCCTGCGCGGCCTGATCCACGTTCACGTAGCTGCGCGAGTGGAGCATCTTCCCTTCGCGGAAGCGCGTGATGTGACCCATCCGCCGCACCACGTCGGTATCGGTGCCGCGCGGGCGTCCCCGCACCGTGCACAGAGTGAGCACGCGGCCGGCCTCCTCGCGGGCGTCGTACACCTCCCAATCCACGCTCTCCCACGCGTCCCACCAGGAGCTGAGGTATTCGAGGAGACGGTCGCGGCCCTGGCGCTCGCGCGTCCTGCCTTCCCGGCCCTCGGCCTCGATGAACACCACCTCCGGGTCGAGCAGGCTCGCGAGGTCGTCGAAGTTGCGGCGGTTGAACGCGTCGTAGACGGCCTTCATCTGAGCGACGCCGTCGGGGCTCATGCCGGTCGTGCGAGCACTCCGTAGGCGGCGCCGGCGAGGTGGTAGCCGTCGTCCTTGCGGAAGGGCTCCGCGCGCTCATCCATCGCGGCGCGGATCGCCGCCTGCTCCTCCGGGGGCTGCTCCGCGATTGCGGTGGCGAGCGGCCCCATCGTCTTCGTCACGCGGTCCCACAGGGCGTCGCTGTCGGGGACGTGGTGATGGATCTCCACGTGATCGATCTCCACCGGCTCGAGCCCGGCCTGGGCGAGCGACGCCTCGATCTTGCCGCGGTCGCCGAGCGCGAAGATGCCGGGAGCGTCCGGATCGGGTGGGGGGAACACGCCGCGCTCCATCAGCACGCTTGCCGGCACGAGCACCCAAGGGTTGCGCTGCGGCTCGGCCCAGACGGCGAACGCCACCCGGCCGCCGTCGCGCAGCACGCGCCGGGTCTCCCGCAGCGCCGCATCGCGGTCCGACATCAGCATGTAGCCGAAGCGGCACACCACGCCGTCGACGCTCGCATCATCGAGGTGCATCCGCTCTGCGTCCATCTCGCTGTACTCGACATTGGTGAGGCCCGCCGCCTCGCCGCGGCGGCGCGCCGCCACGAGCATCTGCGTGGCGAAGTCGGTGCAGATCACATGCCCCGCGTCGCCGACTCGTGCAGACGACAGCTCCGTCATCTCGCCGGTGCCGCAGGCGATGTCGAGGATCGTCTCGCCCTCGCGCGGCGCCAGGCGCTCGATCAGCCAGTCGCGCACCGGCGTGACCGGCCCAGCCATCTGCTCGCGCCGCTCGTCCCACGTCGGCGCCAGCGTGTTCCAGGTATTACGACTCGAGTCGCGGTACTCGTTGCGGTCCATAGACGCGACTCTAACTGTGAGGATGCTCGGCGTGAGAGTCGTCGCCGGACGTTTCAAGGGCCGCCGCCTGCAGGCGCCGCCGGGCGCCGCCACCCGGCCCACCGCGGATCGGGTGCGCGAGGCGCTCTTCTCGATACTCGGACCGCTCGACGGCGAGCACGTGCTCGACCTGTTCGCGGGCTCGGGCGCGCTCGGCATCGAGGCGCTCTCGCGCGGCGCGGCGGAGGCTGTGTTCGTCGACTCGAGCCCGCGCGCGCTCGCCGCGATCAGGCGCAATCTCGAGGCGATCGGGGTAGGCGCAGCGCTGCACCGCCGGGACGCGCTTGCCTATCTGCGCGGCGCAAGCGATGGCCCATTCGACCTCGTGTTCCTCGACCCCCCATATAGTTCCGCTTCCGAATTGGCCGGTGAGCTGTCCAAGCTCCTGCCGGCGGTTCTCGCAGAAGACGCCCTGATCGTGTCCGAATCCGACAAGCGAAACCCCCTCACGCTCACCCTCCCGCTCGCCGACGAGCGGACGTACGGCGACACCCGCATAGCCATCCACCGTGCCGCCTGATCCAGCAAAGGGAACCGCCGTCTGCCCGGGTTCCTACGACCCGGTCACGCTCGGGCACCTCGACATCATCACCCGCACCGCGCTGGTGTTCGACCAGGTGGTCGTGGGCGTGGTGAACCAGCCGGTGCGCAAGCAGAAGACGATCTTCAGCGCCGAGGAACGCGTCGCTTTCATCCAGGCAGAGGTCACGAAACTGCCGAATGTGCAGGTAAAAACCTTTGATACGCTGCTCGTCGAGTTTGCTCGAGAGAACGGCGCCAACGCCATCGTGAAGGGCCTGCGGGCCATTTCAGACTTCGAGTACGAGTTTGAGATGAATCAGCTCAACCGTAAGATGGCGCCAGAGATCGAGAGCATCTACCTGATGGCTTCGCCCCAATACAGCTTCCTTAGCTCGAGTGGGGTGAAAGAACTCGCCATGTTCGGGGGAGACATAGAGGGACTGGTGCCTTCGGCCGTTGCAAAGCGGTTGGAGGAGGAAGTCGGACGCTGACGAATTTGAGGCTGCAATGGACGTCCTGGTACTGATCGACAAGCTCGACGACCTCATCCACAACGCGAAGCCCGTTCCGCTGACGGATCAGGTGCGCGTCGACAAGGAGGAGATCTACGACATCCTCGATCAGATGCGCGCGACGATCCCCGAGGAGATCAAGCAGGCGCGCTGGATCGTGAAGGAGCGCCAGGAGATGCTCGCCGAGGCC
>JAICJR010000209.1 GCA_025928345.1 Thermoleophilaceae bacterium
CGGCGTGGCGCGCGCCCTCGCCCTGCGGCCGAAGGTCATCATCGCCGACGAGCCCGTCTCCGCCCTCGACGTCTCGATCCAGGCGCAGATCCTCAACCTCCTCCGCGACCTCCAGCGGGACATGGGGATCACGCTGATCATGATCGCCCACGACCTCTCGGTGGTCCGGCACATGTGTGACCGCGTGGCCGTGATGTACCTCGGCAAGATCGTGGAGCTGGCGGACAGCGACACGCTCTACCAGCAGCCGCGCCATCCCTACACCGGCGCGCTGCTGTCAGCGGTGCCGGTGCCCGACCCGGACCTCGCCGCCGCGCGCAAGCGCCAGATCCCCGGCGGCGACGTGCCGAGCCCGACCAACCCGCCGCCCGCGTGCCGCTTCCACCCGCGCTGCCCCAAGGTCCAGGACCTGTGCCGGCAGGAGGAGCCGCTGCTCGCGCCAAAGGACGGCGGGTCACTCGCGGCGTGCCACTTCCCGCTCACGCAAGCCGAGGCGGCGGAACGCCTCGGCACCGCAGAGCACGCCTAGCGGCGAATCTGCACACGCCCTCGAGCCGCTTTTCCCTGCATTGCGCTGGCTTTGCACGGGGTCTTGCGGGAAACTTGCCGTCTTGACACGCCTTTAATGTCGTGACAGAGTGGCTTTGCACGGTTTCGGCGCCTGAAGCTGTGCGCATAGACACACTCGGGTACCCCAGTTCAACGATTAGAAGGAGCCCTCCATGCAGGCTCGTGGTGGCTGAGAAATAGGTAGTGCTCCGAGAAGGGCCGCCAATTGGGCGGCCCTTTTCATTGCTCGCACGACGTGCTCTACTGGGGACTAGATGGGGTGGATCAGGAAGCTCCTGCGCGAGGAGCCACAAGCGCGTCGCTTTTTCGGCGCGTACGCACAATCCGCAGTCGGTACGGGCGCCGGGGTCGTGGCGGTGGTGCTCGTGGGCTACCAACGCTTTCACTCGCCACTCGCGATCTCCCTGATCCTGCTGGCGGACATCGCGCCACCGATGGTCCTCGGCCCGCTGTTCGGCGCGCTGGTGGATCGCTCGTCGCGCCGTCTCGCCGCCATCAGCGCGGACTGCGCACGCGCGCTCGCATTCGGTGGCATGGTCATCACGCACAGCTTCGCGCTCACGTTCGTCCTCGCGCTCGTGGCGGGCGCGGGAACGTCGCTCTGGAAGCCGGCCGCCATGGCGAGCCTGCCGAGCGTCGTCTCGCGCGAGCGGCTGCCCGCGGCCACGGCGCTGTACGGGGCGCTCACCGAAATCGGCTACACGGTCGGCCCCGGTGTCGGCGCGCTCGTGCTCCTCTTCACGGGATCAAACGTGCTCCTGGCCGCGAACGCCGGCAGCTTCGCCTTCTCGGCGCTCCTGCTCTCCACGCTCTCCTTTGGAGCTCGCCCGGCAGCCGCGGCCGAAGCCAAGCGTTCGCGCATCCTCACAGAGGCACGCGCCGGCATCCGGGTCGCCGCCCGCACGCCCGCGGTGAAGATGGTGATCGTCTGCGCGAGCGCGATCCTCTTCTTCGGTGGTCTCGTGAACGTGGCGGAGCTCTTGATCGCGAAGCAGCTCGGTGCGGGCTCGACCGGCTACGCGCTGCTCGTCACGCTGTCAGGCGTCGCGATCACCGCCGGGTCCGTGATGGGTAAGTCGGGCGGCGACGCGGCCACGTTGAGGAGACGCTTCATCACCGGGCTCGGCCTGTTCGGCGTCGGTCTGGCCGGGGCCAGCGCATCGCCGACGTTCGCGGGCGTGGCCCTCGGCATCACGCTCGGTGGGATCGGCAACGGGATGGTGATCGTGTTCCAGCGGCTGATCATCCAGTCGACGGTGAGCGACGAGCTGCTCGGCCGCGTGTTCGGCGCGCAGGTCGCCCTCGACGGCGCCGCCTTCACGAGCTCCTATCTCGTGGCTGCCGCTCTGCTCACCGCGGTCGGGCCGCGGGTGCTGTTCGTGATCTCGGGCGCCGGCGCGTGCGCCGTTGCGCTCGCGACGGTCTGGACGCTGCGGAACGCCTCGCTCGGCCGCGCGCCCGCGCAACCGCTTGCGGCGACCGTCGCCGAAGCTGAGTCGCTAGCTGGTCTCGGAAGCCCCGAGGCGCGGTAGCACCGGCTTGTCCGAGAGCTGGCGCGCCGGCGCGAGCATCTCGCGCACGGCCTCCATCGCGTAGCGCTCGTCGGGCAGCGGGCCGCGCCGCACGACCGTGGCCAGTGCGGCGACGATGCGTGGATCGAACTGCGTGCCGGCGTTGGCCCACAGCTCCTCGAGAGCGGTCTCGCGGCTCATCGCCGCGCGGTACGCACGATCGGTGGTCATTGCGCTGTAGGCATCGCAGGCGAACACGATGCGTGCTGCCAGCGGGATCTCGTAGCCGGCCAGACCGTCGGGATAGCCGTTGCCGTCCCAGCGCTCATGGCAGGAGCGAACGATGGCGCCCACCCTGCCGAGCAGGCCGCCCACCCGGTCGAGGAGCACTTGACCCTCGATCGTGTGGGTCTTCATCAGCTCGAACTCCTCGTCGTTGAGGGCGCCGGGCTTGTTGATGATGTCCTTGGGGATCACGATCTTGCCGACGTCGTGAAGCAGGGCTGCGAACTCGAGCTCCTGGCGCTCCTCGGGATCGATCTCGAGCTCGTCCGCGACGGCGTTCACGAGCTCGACGACTCCCCGGCAGTGGTCGGCCGTGTAGTTGTCATCTGCCTCGACGACGTCTGACAGCAGCATCACCGTTCCGCGGTACGCGCGGTTCAGCTCGAGCGCCGCGGTATAGCGCTCCTTGCGCTCGCGCGAGAATGCCTGTAGGAGCCAGACCAGCGGGAGCACGGTGAGGGTCACGATCGGGTGCCCGTACGCCACGCCGGCCGTCAGGAGCCCGATCGGCCATAGCACGGCATCGATCCGCGAGACCCAGGCCATGAGCGCGAGGTTCTCCCGCACGTGCAAGCCACGCACGAGGCTTTCCCGTACACCTGTGGCGACCGTATCGACGCCGATCTGTGCGGCGAACGCGAGGGCGTAGACCGGCCAGTCCGAGACCTGCGGACGATGGTCGGCCAGCAGCGAAATCACGAGCACGGGCCCGATCGCGAACCACGCGTCGGCAATGGCGTAGACCCAGCGGTCGGGATGCTTCTTGCGCTGGATGAAGTCCGGAAGCATCTCCAGCATGTACGCCGCCGGCACGAGGACCGGGACGAGCGGAGTCGGCACGAGGAAGAGCATGGGGACGAGCACCAGCGGTCCGGCGGCCGCGGTGATGGTGCCGATTTCGAACTCCACCCTCGAGATCAGCGCAAACAGCAGGACAAGCCCGACGCAGACGAGCGGATCGGCCGCGCGGTTCCAATCGCAGAAGGTCGCAATGGCCGCCGCAGCGGCCACGTATGCCACGGCCAGCGCAGCCACCACACCGCGCTCCCGGACGGACATGGGACGCGGGTGACGGGCGCGCAGGTCGCTGACCAGACGCTCTTCGCCCCTCATTACTTACGAGTTGTCGGTGCTCGCGCGGGCGCGCGTAAATCGGGGACAGAGATTGCACGACATCCGTCCAGGAAACCTCTACGCCCGTTGGCAGGGTTTGGGCAGCTTGGCGTCCGCAAACTGCGACTGCAACGCAGCGCCCTACATCTAGACTGACGCCCGTGAAGACGGCTGAGATCCGTGAGAAGTTCCTGTCCTTTTTCGAGGGGCGCGACCATCTGCGCAGGCCCTCGGGATCGCTCGTGCCGTCGACGTACGACCCGTCCGTGCTGCTCACCACGGCGGGCATGCAGCCGTTCCAGCCGTACTTCCGCGGCGAGGAGACGCCGCCGCACCACCGGCTCACCTCCTGCCAGAAGGTGTTCCGCACCACCGACATCGAGAACGTCGGCCTCACCAAGCGGCACCTGACGTTCTTCCAGATGCTCGGCAACTTCTCGTTCGGCGACTACTTCAAGCAGGGTGCCGTCGAGTTCGCGTGGGAGCTGTCCACGGACGGCTTCGGCTTCGAGCCTGAGCGTCTCTGGGTGACGGTCTTCGGAGGCGACGAGGAGCTGGGCATCGGTCCCGACAACGAGGCGATCGAGTGCTGGCGCTCGGTGGGCGTTCCCGACGAGCGCATCGTGCTGCTCGGCCGCGAGGACAACTTCTGGCAGGCCGGCCCGACCGGCCCCTGCGGGCCATGCTCCGAGCTGTACCTCGACCGCGGGCTCGAGTTCGGCCGCGAGGAGGACAGGCCGGGCGACGACACCGAGCGCTTCCTCGAGTACTGGAACCTCGTGTTCATGCAGCTGTTCCTCCACGAGGACGGCTCGACCACGCCGCTGCCCAAGCAGAACATCGACACGGGCCTCGGCCTCGAGCGCATGGCGGCGATCCAGCAGGACGTGCCGTCGGTGTTCGAGACCGACGAGTTCCTGCCGCTCGTGCAGCTCGGGGAGTCGCTGTCCGGTCACAAGATGGGGGAGAACGCCGACGTCACGCGCGCGCTGCGCATCCTCGCCGACCACGGCCGGGGGATGACGTTCCTGCTCGCGGACGGTGTTGTGCCGTCGAACGAGGAGCGCGGCTACGTGCTGCGCCGGATCATGCGCCGCGCGATCCAGCAGGGCCGCAAGCTCGGCATCGAGGAGCGCTTCCTCGTGCGGCTCTGCGACACGGTGATCGAGATCATGGGCGACGCCTATCCGGAGCTGCGCTCGCAGCAGGACACGATCCACAAGTGGGCGAGCTCGGAGGAGGAGAGCTTCGGCCGCACGCTCGAGCAGGGCGAGCGTCTGCTGTCGGAGATCATCGAGCGCGCCAAGCGCGACGAGACCTCGTGGGTGGACGCGAAGGACGCGTTCCGCCTGCACGACACCTTCGGCTTCCCCTACGAGCTGACCAAGGAGCTGCTGGCCGACGAGGGGCTGTCGGTGGACGACGAGGGCTTCGAGGAGCTGATGGAGGAGGCGCGCAAGGTCGCGCGCGCGAGTAGTCGCAGGGCGGGCGATGGGGGACACGAGCGCGTGCTCGCGTTCGCGCGCGGGGCGGGCTTCCGCAGCCGCTTCGTCGGCTACGAGGCCACCGAATGGGAGACCACGATCGGCGCGCTCGAGCAGGAGAACGGCCGCTACCTCGCCAAGCTGCCGGAGAGCCCGTTCTATGCGGAGGGCGGGGGGCAGGTGGCAGAC
>JAICJR010000122.1 GCA_025928345.1 Thermoleophilaceae bacterium
GGAGAACGAACAGTCCGCTCAGTAGCCAACCTGACCCGCCAGGACGGAACCGAGTTCATGCAATTGGCGCCGGAAGTCCCAGTGAAAACCGAAGTAGAACCGTTCTCACTGGAGCAAGCAAACGAGGCGCTGGACAAGCTGAGGCGAGGCGATGTGGTCGGAGCGGTCGCGCTGACCCTATGACCTATGACCTATGACCCATGACCTATGACCTAGGCGGCGCGCCGGTACCTAATAGGCGCGCGGCGGCGCAGCTCGCGCCGCCTGAAGCGCTCCAGCGCTTCGGCGGTAGCCCGGTACGCCTGGGCGCTCACCGCCATCCCACAATGGCTCGCCTGAATCTCCTCGTGCTCCGCGGCCGGATCCAGGCACGAATGCCAGTCGACGATCCCGTCGCTGCGCGAGTAGATCGACACGTAGCCCACGCCGCTCGGGAAGTCCGCATGCATGTCATCCCAGAAGCGCTCGCAGCAGCGCCCGTTGCGGCAGGAGTGCCTGAAGAGTCCCGGAGCGCCCAGCGTGCCGAGGGCGCCCACCGCCAGCACCGGCAGCGCGACAAGCGGGTGCACCGCCAGCGGGTCGAGCTGCGGCGAGCCCAGCGTGACAATTCCGGACACGAGGTCCGGGCGGCGCACGGCGATCACCTTGGCGAAGTTGCCGCCGCGGCTCTGGCCGACGATCGCGACCTTCTGCTCGCGGCACTCCGCCATCACCTCCACCCGCTCCTCGAGCCGCGTGACCGCCGCCTCCGAACAGTCGATGTTCGACCGCATGCCGGCCTTGCGCGTGTAGTGCCCCGTGCGGCGCAGCCAGCGCGTCATGAGCCCGAGCGAGTCGTCGCCCGCGAGGAACCCCGGGATGAGCAGCACCGGCTGCTCGCGGGCGTCCGGCACGCCCTCGCCATGGAAGACCGGGTCTCTGAGGAGAGCCGCGACCTCCAGCCCGACGCGACCCTCACGCCAGATGGGCGGCGCTGCGAAAGGTGACGGCACTCTCATCTCCAGTTCAGGATCCCCTAAAAAACGTCTGATCTAACCGAAAACCGCCCCGGACCCTACTGGGGTGACCGGCGGGAATTCGCGCCGATCCGTAGCATGCGGCCGCATGCGAGCGGTCATAGTCGATGACGGAAATCTGCGTGTGGAGGAACGTCCCGACCCCAAACCGGGGAAGGGCGAAGTCATCGTTTCGGTGCAGGCGGCAGGCCTGAACGGGGCGGACATGATGCAGCGAAAGGGCCGCTACCCGGCGCCGCCAGGCTCTCCCGCCGACATTCCGGGGCTGGAGCTCGCGGGGGAGGTGGCCGCGCTGGGCGACGGCGTGACCCGCTTCAAGGAGCGCGATCGCGTGATGGCGATCGTGGGCGGCGGCGGCCAGGCCGAGCTCGCGGTTCTCCACGAGCGCCTCGCCATGCCGGTGCCGGAGTCGCTCGATTGGACGGCCGCGGGCGGCACGCCCGAGGTGTTCACCACCGCGCACGACGCGCTCTTCACGCAGGCCCAGCTCCGGGCGGGCGAGCGACTGCTCGTTCATGGAGCCGCCGGCGGGGTCGGCACGGCGGCGGTGCAGCTCGGGCGCTCGGCGGGCGCGCGCGTGACCGCCACGGTGCGCAATGAAGCTCACCGCGAGAAGGTGGCGGAGCTCGGCGCCGAAGTGATCGCGCCGGAGGGATTCGAGGAGCACGGGCCGTTCGATGTGATCCTCGAGCTGGTGGGCGCGCCCAACCTGCCGGGCAACCTCCAGTCGCTCGCAACGCTCGGCCGGATCGTGATCATCGGCATCGGCGCCGGGGCGAAGACCGAGATCCACCTCGGGGCGCTTATGGGGACGCGCGGCAGCATCCGCGGGTCCACCCTCCGCGCACGCCCGTTCGAGGAGAAGGCCGCGGCCATGCGAGCGATGGAGCGCCACGTGCTGCCGCTCTTCGACAGCGGCGCTCTAACCGTGCCGATCGCGGAGACCTATCCGCTCGAAGATGCGGAGAAGGCCTACGAGCGCTTCGAGCAGGGCGGCAAGCTCGGCAAGATCGTGCTCGTGACGAGCAGCTAGGAGCTGGGAGCCAGGAGCTGCTGCTCCGCCTCGACTCGCTGCAGCCCGTCGAGCACCGCCCCAAGCTGGTACGAGATGATCCGCGCGCGGTTGATCTCGCTGCGGGTCCACGGCCGCTCGATCGTGCTGTAGGCCTCGAGCAGCCCCAGTCGCCTGTCCCGGCACACCACCGGCACCATCAGCAGGGAGCCGAAGCCCATCCGCCCGAGCAGCGCCAGCTCGCCGAGGTCGGCGCCCGGGTCCGACACGAGCACCTGCATCGCCTCGCCCGTGTTCAGCACGTGGGCCGTGGACGGGTAGTTCGAGAGGTTGAAGCGCGCCGAGGGCTCGCCCGACTCGGTGTCGACCACGGTCTCCACGGCGTTGTCCTCGGGCATCCAGCGCGACAGACAGACCGCGTCCGCGCCGAGCTCGGCGGCGATCAGCCCGACTACGTCCACAAGCTCGTCGACCGAGTCGATCTTCGACAGCTTGGCGCTGACGTACTCGAGCCGCTGGTCGCCGCTCTCCGGTATCTCGTCCCTGCCGCTCGAGTCGCCCTGGCTGCGCAAGCTCGAGCGCAGCAGCGTCTCCGACACCGAGTTCGCGACGCTGCCCCACTCCGGCGCGGGCCGCGCCAGCACGTATCCCTGTCCGTAAGTCACGTCGAGGTCCGCGAGAAGCTTCAGCTCCTCCATCGTCTCGATGCCCTCCGCGCACACCGACGCGCCGGTGCGCCGCGCGAAGCGGACGAACGAGTCGATCAGCGCCTCCTTGGCGGGGTCCTCGTGAAGGTTCATGACGAGCGAGCGGTCGAGCTTGATCACGTCGGGCTGGATGCGCATGACCTGCTGCAGGCCCGAGTAGCCCGCGCCGGCGTCGTCCACCGCGATCTTTGCGCCGCGCTCGCGCAGCGAGGCCAGCTCCTTCTCGAGCCTGTCGAGGTCGTCCGCCAGCTCGTGCTCGGTGATCTCCACCACGAGGCCCGTCATGTCCTCGGGCAGGACGGCCTTCACCTCGGGCGTGCCGAGCGTGGTCGGGCTCACATTTATGGAGAGGAACGTTCCCTGCGGCCGGCCCTGCTTGGAGAGCGCGGCACGCAACGCTGCGGCCTCCAGGCGCGCGGCCAGGCCCACGCGCGCTGCCTGCGCGAACCAGGCGTCGGGGCCGCGGCCGGGCGGCTCCGGGAAGCGCGAGAGCGCCTCGAAGCCGAGGATGCGTCCCGTGGAGAGCGACACGAGCGGCTGGAAGAACGGGATCACCGGCTGCTCGCGCTCGAGCAGGCCCTCGATCTCGGCGCGCTCCTCCTGGTCGGTCGGCACCGACACGTTCTCCGGGTCGTAGCGCCGCGTCTGTCCGCGACCGCTCGACTTCGCCCAGCGCAGCGCGCCGCATGCGAGCTGGAAGAGCGTCGCGCCGTCGCGGGCGTCCTCCGGGTAAGAGGCGAGCCCCGCGGAGCAGGCGATGCGCCGCTCGGACGTCGAGGCGTCGGCGACGGCCTTGCGGGCGCGCTCGGCGATCGAGGCCGCGAGCTTGCCGTCGGCACCCGGAAGGATGAGCGCGAAGTCGTCCCCGCCGATGCGCGCGAGCAGGTCGGTGGCGCGCATCATCCCGCGCAGCTGATCCGCCACACGCTGGAGCACCTCGTCGCCGAAGGAGCGGCCGTGTGCGTCGTTGATCGAGCCGAAGCCGTCGAGGTCCAGCACCACGAGGCTCACCGCCGTGCTCTCGCGCTGCGCGCGCTTCAGCTCGATGCCGAGCGACTCGTGGAACTGCTGGTTGTTCGTCACCCCGGTGAGTGGATCGCTGGCCGCGGCGGCCTTCAGTCGCTCACGCTGCTCGTTCACCTTGGCCAAGAAGGAGTTGAAGCTGCGGGCGGCGTCGCGAATCTCGAGCGGCCCGTTCTCGTCCGCGCGCGCGGAGGAATCGCCCACCTGCGCCCGCTTGATCGCCTCCGCGAAGCGGCCCAGCGGCGCCGCCACCGCGCGGTCGATCCCCGCAACGAGGAGCGATACGAGGACGAGGACTATGCCAGCGCCAATGCCAAGTCCCATGAAGAGCGCGCTGCGCGTGGCGCTCGCCACCACGCCAGACGGCACCACGACGCTGAGGCGGCGGCCGCCGGCGAGCGCGTAGGTGTACACGCGGCCCCCCGCGGCCGGCGCGCCCAGGCTCACCTGGGTGCCGGTGGCGCGGCCTGCCTCCGCCGCGGCCGCCGCGAGCGCCTTGCCGCGAGCCGCGTGGCCGCGAACGTGCCGGGTGCGCGTGGCGGCCGACTGCTGGAAGATCGAATGCGCCGCGGCTGCCTTGTCATCCAGGCGCTGGCCGGCGGTCTGGCGCGCGGCGAGCACGCCCGCCACGCTCACACAGAGCGCCACCGCTGCGAGCGCGAGCGCGATCCGCACCAGCAAGTGCTGGCGGATGGAACGCGACGTCGGACCGAAGATGCGCCGGAACACCCTGCCCGCTATCGACTGGGTGGCTGAATCTCTTTAGAACCTGCAACTCCGTGGCAAAGCGTCCAGCGGGGGTTGACCCGCGGGAGGTGGAGAGGTACAAGACGGCTGTGGGGACAGGGATGGTCACGAGCGCGGGCAGCGGGCGCCGTGAGGAGCTGAAGGCGCAGAACCGCGCCAAGCTGCTCGCAGCCGCGCGCAAGGTGTTTGCCGAAAAGGGCCTCGGCGCGGCCACCGCACGCGACATCGTCCGCGCGACGGACCTCGCGAGTGGCACCTTCTACAACTACTTCGATGACAAGAACGACGTCTTCCGCGCGCTGATCGCCGAGTTGGCGGAGAAGGCGCGCGACGTGGTTCGCGAGCAGCGCCGCGTGCCGGGACGCACGGTGGAGGAGCGTGTTGAGGGCGCGTACCGCGCGTACTTCGAGCTGGTGCTCGAGGAGCGCGAGCTGTTCGAGGTGCTGCGCCGGAACGCGGGCGTGGTGGGCATCGTCACCGACGACGAGATCTTCGAGGCGGGCATTCGCGACCTGTTTGTGGACCTCGGAGACTGGACGCAGAAGGGCGACCTCCCGAACGTGGATCTCGACTACCTCGCGACCGCGATGGTGGGCGCCGGCTTCCAGGTGGCCACCCACATGCTCGATCGCGACCCGCCCGACGTGAACGAGGCCGCGCGCTTCTGCACGCGGCTCTTCCTGGGCGGCATCCCGGCGCTCGGCGCGTAGGCACTTGCGGCGCCGCCTCGTCGCGCTAGGGCTGGTCCTCGCAGTTGCGCTGGCGGGCGTCGCGCTCGCCCGTTCGCTCCGCGGCGCCGACCGCCACGGGGCACGCGTGGAGCACTTCTTCGTGCGCAGTCGCTTCGTGCACGCGCGCCTGAGGGAGACGGCTGTTCAGCCTCGCGGTACGGCCGGCCGCCCGCGGCCGCTGCTCGTGTTCCTGCACGGACGCGGCATGGGCGAGGACGGGAGCCTGAACTCGCAGATGTTCGCCGCGCTGGCGAGGCTCGGCTCGCGCGCGCCCGACATCGTCTTCCCCGACGGCGGCGACCATTCCTACTGGCACGACCGCCACGGCGCGGCGTGGGGGCGCTACGTGATGGACGAGGTGATCCCGCGGACGATCAAGCGCCTCGGCGCCGACCCGAAACGCGTGGCGATCGGCGGCATCTCGATGGGCGGCTTCGGCGCGTTCGACCTCGCCCGCCTCTACCCGCGCCGCTTCTGCGCGGTGGGCGGCCACTCGCCGGCGATCTGGCAGAACGCGGGGGAGACGGCGCCTGGCGCGTTCGACAACGCGGCCGACTTCGCGCGACACGACATCGTCCGCGTGGCGCGCACCCATCTACGCTCGTGGGCCGGCAAGCCGCTCTGGCTCGACGCCGGCACCGCCGACCCGTTCGACCCCGGCGACCGCGCGTTCGTCTCAGCCCTGCGCGCGGGCGGGCTGAAGATCACCGTCCACCGCTGGCCCGGCGGCCACACCGGCTCCTACTGGCGCCGCCACTGGGGCAGCTACCTCGCCTTCTACGCGCGAGCACTGGCGCGCTGCTAGTTCAGGCGTGTAGAGACTGGATCAGGGTGCGAAAACCAAGTCCGGCGAGGACGCAGGGAGGCGCGCATGCTCTGCATGCGGCCGACCGAGGACGCGGCCGGGCGCAGTTTGCAGCCTCCCTAATTCAGTCTCTCGACGAGCATGGCCATACCCTGGCCGCCCGCCACGCACATCGTCTCGAGCCCGATCGACTTGTCGTCTGACTCGAGGTCGTTCAGCAGCGTCGCCATGATGCGGGCGCCGGTCATGCCGAAGGGATGGCCGAGCGCAATCGCGCCGCCGTGCGGGTTGAGCTTCTCGAGCGGGATGTCGCACTCGTCCATGATCGGGATCACCTGGGCGGCGAACGCCTCGTTCAGCTCCACCACGTCGACGTCGTCCATCGTCATCCCGGCGCGCTTCAGCACGTTGCGAATCGCGCCGATCGGCGCCACGCCCATGATCTCCGGCTCGAGCCCGCTCGTGGCCGACGCGATCACGCGCGCCCGCGGTTTGAGCCCAAGCTCCTTCGCGCGCGTGTCAGACATGACGAGCACGGCGGCCGCGCCGTCGTTCAGCGGGCACGAGTTGCCCGCGGTCACGCGCCCGTCCTCCTTGAACGCCGGCTTCAGGGACTGCAGCTTCTCGAGCGTGCTGTCCGCGCGCGGGCCGTCGTCCTTCGCCACGGTGTTGCCGTCCGGCAGCTCGATCGGCACGATCTCGCGGTCGAAGAAGCCCTCGTCGCGCGACTGCACGGCCAGCTCCTGCGAGCGCTGCGCGTACTTGTCCATGTCCTCGCGCTGCACGTCGTACTTGTCGGCCACGTTCTCGGCCGTCATGCCCATGTCGATGTAGGCGTTCGTGCGGCCGTCCTCGCCATTGAGCTTCTCGTTGTGGAAGTTCGCCTGCGGAATGTTGTCGCGCATGTCCTCCGGCGCGTTCTGCCTCAGGGCGCTCATCAGCTGCGGCAGCCCGTTCTCGGACCACATGCCCACGCGGCTCACATGCTCCACGCCGGCGGCGACGTAGGCGTCGCCCTCGCCCGCCATCACGGCGTGGGCGGCGATGCGGATCGCCTGCAGCGACGAGGCGCAGTAGCGGTGGACGGTCGTGCCGGTGACGGTGTCCGGAAGGCGCGACAGCAGCACCAGGATGCGGCCGATGTTGAACGACTGCTCGCCCTGCGGCAGGCCGCAGCCGCAGATCAGGTCCTCGATCGACTCGGGCGCCACCTCCGGATTCCGCTCGAGCAACTGGTCGACCACATAGGCGCCCAGGTCATCGGGGCGGATCGAGGTGAGCGAGCCCTTGAAAGCGCGCCCGATTGGCGAGCGCACGGCATCGACGATCACTGCGTCTGGCATCTGCGGAGGCCTCCTGAGGGGGATCTACGGCGGGAGAAGAGAGTGATAAATACTACGGTACACCGCTCGGCGAAAGCACCAGTTTGCGGCCGGGCGACGCTTCCTGCAGCTCCCATGCCTCCGCCACTTGGTCGAGCGCCATCACGTCGTAGTCGACGGTGAGCTCGCCCCCGGCGGCGTGGCGGATCATGCGCAGGAACGCGTCGTCGCGCACGCCTGCCGGAGCCGCGAAGTTGGTGTGGCCGAGGATCGAGATGAGCTTCGCCCTGATCCAGCCGGACTCGAGCGTCGCCTCCTTCCCGGCTGACTGGCCGAGCTGGACCACGCGGCCGCCGAAACTCGTGGCCTTAACCGCCGCGGCGCCGGGCGGACCCCAGAGCGGATCGATCGTGAGGTCGAGCTGACCGTCGCAGGCATCCACGAACGCGGCCGCGAGATCATCGTGCTCGTCGAGCTTCACGGTGGCGTCCGCACCCAGCTCGCTCGCCCGCTGAAGCCCCTTCTCGCTGCGCGCCGCCGCCACCACGCGCCCCGCGCCGAGCAGCTTGGCCGCCTGCACCGCGATCAGCCCCACCGCTCCACTGGCGCCGAGCACGAGCACCGTCTCGCCCTCACGCACGTCACCGCGCCAATCGAGCGCGAGCCATGCGGCGAGGCCCGCCACGCCGAAGCACGACGCGAGCGCGTCGTCCACGTCGCTGTCGATCTCGAGCGCGTTGTCGTCTGGCACCACCGCGTGCTCGGCCATGAAGCCGAGGCCCGACGCGTACACGCGTGCGCCCTCACGGAGAGTGTCCGACTCGAGCACGCGTCCGACCGCCTCCCTCCCGGCGGTGTACGGCGTGTCCGGCGAGCCGCCGGGATAGCGGCCGGCTGCGGTGGAGATGTCGATCGGGTTGAGCGGCGCAGCGGCCACCTCGATGAGCGTCTGGCCGGCTTGGCGCGCCGGCTCGTCCACGTCTTTGAGGACCGGCTTCGAGCCGATCTCCTCGATCACCGCCGCCTTCATCGCGGCGGCATCCGCAGAGCGCCGTCGAGGCGGATGGTCTCGCCGTTGAGCATGCTGTTCTCGGCGATGTGGCAGGCGAGCTGCGCGTACTCGGCGGGCTGTCCGAGCCGCGACGGGAACGGCACGGACTCCCCGAGCGCTGTTCGGTTCTCCTCGGGCAGCGCGGCGAGTAGCGGCGTGTCGAAGATCCCCGGCGCGATCGTGCACACACGGACGCCCAGCCGCGCGAGGTCGCGCGCGGCGGGCAGCGTGAGGCCCACCACGCCGCCCTTCGAGGCGGAGTAGGCGGCCTGTCCGATCTGGCCGTCGAAGGCCGCGATCGACGCGGTCATCACAACCGCGCCGCGCTCGCCGTCCTCGTCGGGATCGCCGGCGGCCATCGCCGCGGCGCAGTGGCGGAGGACGTTGAAGGTTCCGATCAGGTTCACGCGGATCACGGTCTCGAAAGGCTGCAGCTGCGCCGGCCCGCTGCGCGTGACCGTGCGCTCTGCCCACCCAATGCCCGCGCACGAGGCGGCGAAACGCAGGCCGCCGAACGCCTCCACCGTCGCGGACACCGCCGCCTCCACGTCCGCCTCGGTTGTCACATCGGCCTTGAACGAGAGCGCGTCGCCGCCGAGCTCCTCCGCGAGCGCGTTGGCCTTGTCCCCATCGAGGTCGACGATCGCCACGCGAGCGCCGCGCTCGGACAGCATGCGCGCCGTGGCCGCGCCGAGCCCTGACGCTCCTCCCGCCACCAGCGCGGGTGCACCTTGGAGCTTCATGGGCGGGACGGTATCGGCTACGCGAGCGTGGCCAGGCTCAGGCCGAACATGGCTTCGTCATCCGTGAAGAACGTCTCGAGCTCCATCCCCGCGCCCGCGAGCTCCTCCTCGAGCCGCTCGCGCGTGAACTTGGTCGAGATCTCCGTGCGGATCTCCTCGCCGTCCGCCAACTCGATGTCGAGGTCGGCGCCCTCGATCCGCACCTGCTGATCGCCGTGCACGCGCAGCCGCATCTCGATCCACGAGTCGAGCTCGTTCCAGAACGCCACGTGCTCGAACGCATCCACGTCGAAGTCCGCGTCCAGCTCGCGGTTGATCGCGTGGAGCACGTTGCGGTTGAACTCCGCGGTCACTCCAGCGGAGTCGTTGTATGCGGCCTCCAGCGTGGCGGGGTCCTTCACGAGATCAGTGCCCAGCACAAGCCAGCCGCCGTCGCCCATAAGCCCGCGGATGTCACGCAGGAAGGGCGCGCGCTCGTCCGGATACAGGTTGCCGATCGTCCCGCCGAGGAAGGCCACGAGCCTCGCCTGCGCGGCCGGCACGTGCTCCAGGTGCTGCTCGAAGTCGCCCACCACGCCGTGCACGCGCAGCCCCGGATACATCTCCACGAGCTCCTCGGCGCAGCGCTCGACCACCAGCTCGGACACGTCCATCGGCAGGTAGCGCTCGAGCGACCCGGCGCCGGCCATCGCGAACAGGAGCGCCCGCGTCTTCGATGCCATCCCGGAGCCGAGCTCGAGCAGCTCGCGCGCGCCCGTGATCTCCACGATCTCCGGCGCGCGCCGGTTCAGGATCGCGCGCTCGCAGCGCGTGGGGTAGTACTCGGGCAGCGAGGTGATCTGGTCGAACAGCTCCGAGCCGCGGTCGTCGTAGAAGTACTTGGGCGGCAGCATCTTGAGGCCCTTGCGCGTGAGCCCGGCGCGCACGTCCGCGGCCATCGAGTCGAGCGACGAGCCGTCGAGGTAGGAGTGAATCGTGATGCCGGCGGTCCCGGTCATGCCGCGCACCTGAAGCCGGCGAAGATCTGCCTGCGCACCGGGAAGTCCCAGTTGCGGAACGTCGCGCGCGCGACGCTCGGGCGCGTGGCCCACGAGCCGCCGCGCAGCACCTTGTAACCGGCGCCGAAGAAGATCTCCGAATACTCGCCGTACGGGAACGCCTCGAAACCCGGGTAGGCGCCGAAGTCGCTCGCCGTCCATTCCCAGGCGTCTCCCACCATGCCGAGCGCCCCATAGGGCGAGGCGCCCGCCGGGTATGCGCCGGCGCGGGCCGGCCCGAAGCCGAGCTGGTCGAGGTTCGCGTGGCGCTTGCCCGGCGGCTCGTTCCCCCACGGGTACACGCGCTGAGCGCCCGCCGCCTCGTCCCACGATGCCGCCTTCTCCCATTCCGGCTCCGTCGGCAGGCGTTTGCCA
>JAICJR010000134.1 GCA_025928345.1 Thermoleophilaceae bacterium
CCCGGCCTAGCGGGGGCAACAGTCCCTTAAGACTGCTTCCGAAGCCGGAGTTTGGGGCTTTATGACCCGCCGCGCATGGCGGGGAAGAGGATGACCTCGCGGATGGAACTGCGCCCCGAAAGGATCATGACAAGCCTGTCAATGCCCACCCCTACCCCACCGGTGGGAGGCATGCCGTGCTCGAGCGCGCGAACGAAGTCCTCGTCGTAGGGCTGGGTCTCCTCGTCGCCCTCCTGCGTGAGGGCGGTCTGCGCCTCGAAGCGAGCGCGCTGCTCGTCGGGGTCGTTCAGCTCGGTGAAGGCGTTCGAGAACTCGATGCCGGTGCAGAACGCCTCCCAGCGCTCGACCAGGCCCGGCTCCGATCGATGGGCCTTCGCGAAGGGTGAGAGCTCGACCGGGTAGTCCATGACGAACGTCGGCTGGACGAGCGTGGGTTCCACGTATTTCGAGAGCAGCTCGTCCACAAGCTGGGGCCAGCTCTCGGCGGGATCGAGCTCGATGCCCTTCGTCTTCGCCTCGGCAACGAGGCTCTCCCTGTCGCGGTGCGCGATCACGTCGACGCCCGTCTTCTCGAGGATCGCCTCGCGCAGCTTGAGCCGCCGCCAAGGCGGGGTGAAGTCGAGCTCGCCCTCGTAGCCCGCCTCGCGCGCGACGTAACTGACCATCTCCTCGAGCTCGCGCGCGACGTCGTTGTAGTCGGCGTACGCCTCGTACCACTCGAGCATCGTGAACTCCGGGCTGTGCTTGTGGGAGATCCCCTCGTTGCGGAAGTCCTTGCCGATCTCGTAGACCTTCTCCAGGCCGCCGACGATCAGGCGCTTGAGGTAGAGCTCGGTGGCGATGCGCAGGTAGAAGTCGCGGTCGAGGGCGTTGTGGTGGGTGACGAATGGGCGCGAAAGCGCTCCGCCGTACAGCGGCTGGAGCACCGGCGTCTCGACCTCGAGGAAGCCGCGGTCGTCGAACCAGCGGCGGATCGCCGAGATGGCCTTCGAGCGCAGGATGAAGAGCTGGCGGACCTCCTCGTTCGAGATCAGGTCGAGCTCCCGCTGGCGGTAGCGGATCTCGACGTCCTCGAGCCCGTGGAACTTCTCCGGCGGCGCGCGAAGCGACTTGGCAAGCAGCTCCCAGCTCGTCACGGCCAGCGTGAGCTCGCCGCGGCGCGACTTGAACGCCGTGCCGTCGACGCCGATCAGGTCGCCGAGGTCGAGCGATACGAGTCGCTCGAACGATTCCTCGCCGAGCGCGTCCTTGCGCGCGTGTAGCTGTATGCGCCCGGAGCGGTCGACGACATCGAGGAAGGCGGCGCCGCCGTGGCCGCGACGCGCGGCCAGCCGGCCGGCGATGCGGTAGGCGGTGTCGGTCTCCTCGCCGGCTTCCAGCCCATCATGCGCGGCATGAATCGTCTCGATGGGCACGACGCCATCGAACTGATGCGGAAAAGGGTCGACGCCCTCCGAACGAAGGCGTTCGAGCTTGGCCCGACGATCGTCCTGGCCCTCTGACACGGGCGGGACTCTAGGTCAGGCTTCGATCTTGGTGATTTTCAGTTTCCGCGCGGGCCCACGCGGAACGGGCACGGAGACGACGTCGCCGCGCTTCTTCCCGATCAGCGCCTTGCCGACGGGAGACTCATTGGAGAGCTTGTTCTCGGTCGGGTTGGCCTCGGACGAGCCGACGATCATGTACTTGACCGACTTGTCCGTCTTCTGATCCTTAACGTGGACGGTGGTGCCGACCGAGACCGCGTCCGTCGTGACCGACTTCGCGTCGATCACCGTGGCCGAGCGCAGCTTCTCCTCGAGCTCCGCGATCTGCTTCTCGAGCATCGCCTGCTCGTTCTTCGCGTCGTCGTATTCGGAGTTCTCGCTGATGTCGCCGAACTCACGCGCCTCCTTGATTCGCTCGGCCACTTCTCGGCGCCGCGGACCAGAGAGGTACTCGATCTTGCTCTTTAGCTCTTCGAGCCCTTGTGGGGTGAGGATGACGTCCTTTGGCATAAAGAAAATCCCGCCGCGCCGCGACCGCCACGGACCCTGGAGGGACGCACGAGTCTAGCAGCGGTATTGCCCGGTTCCTGGGCGTTTTCAGGCGGCTATTTGCGCACTTTCGGCGCCCGCCAGAGCGTCTAGCGCGACCCGCGCCTGAGCCGTGGTGGGAGCGGTCACGAGCGGCTGCTGATCGCGCTTCGTGAGACCCAGCGTCTCCGCGTACCAGGGGTAGAACTTGCGCAGGTAGCGGCCGGCGCGCTCGATCCCGAGATGCTCCTCCGCGCGGTCGATCACCCAGCGCAGCTCGGCCACGATCTCCTCGCGCGTGGGCGCGTCCTCGCGCAGGCCGAGCAGGCGCGCGAAACGCCACGGATTGCCGAGGGAGCCGCGCGCCAGCATCACCGCCGCGGCGCCCGTGCGCTCGAACGCCTCGAGCGTGCGCTCTTCGTCGCGCAGGCCGCCCGACAGCACCACCGGCACCTCGAGCTTCTCCACGAGTTCTGCCGCGAGGGCGTAGTCCGGATCGCCCTTGTGCTGCTGGGACGCGTGGCGCGGGTGCAGCCCGATACCCACCACGCCCGCCTCGTCCACGAGCCGCCGCGCGAGCTCGAGCCCGGTGCGCTCGCCGGGCCGGTTGCCCGAGCGCAGCTTCACGGTGACCGGCAGGCCGCTGCCTTCGACGGCCGCGCGCGCGACCGCCACGCCCTTGTCCGGATCGTCAAGCAGCGCTGCGCCGGCGCCGGTCTTGCAGACCTTCCGCACCGGGCAGCCGTAGTTGAGATCGATCGCGCTCGCGCCGGCCTCCGCAACCATCCCGGCCGCGATGCGCATCACCTCGGCGTCATGCCCGAAGAGCTGCACCGCCATCGGGTGCTCGTCGGGATGGATCCTGAGGAACTCACGGTGGGTGCGCTCGTCTCCGTATTTGAGGCCGAAGCTCGACACCATCTCGGACACCGCAAAGCCGGCGCCATAACGCTTCGCCTGGAGGCGCACAAACCAGTTGCCGATGCCCGCCAGCGGCGCTAGCACGACACGGTTGGGAAGCTCGATGCCGCCCAGCGTCCAGGGGCTGTTCAGGCTTGGCATGCCGAAAACGTTAGCCGGGTGGCGGCGGTGCCTAGCGGGCGCAATCGGCGCAGAGGCCGTTGATGCGGACCTCGGCGCGCTTGGGGACGAACCCGTCGCGCTTCGCGCGGAAGATCGCGCCGTCCAGCTCGACTCCGCCGTCGAGGTCCTCGATCTTGCCGCAGCGATCGCACACCATGTGGTCGTGCGGCTCGGGCCGCGGGTCATACAGCACCGCGCCCTGGCGGACCCCGAGCCTGCGCACCATGCCAAGGTCCTCGAACAGCTCGAGCGCGGAGTACACAGTGGGGAGAGACACGTTCGGAAGCCTGTCCTCCACGCTTGCGAGCACCTCCTCGGCCGTGACGTGCCGCTGCAGCTCGCCGAGCGCGCGGTTGATCACCAGCCGCTGAGGCGTGACTCGCTGGCCGCGCTCGTGGAGAGCGGCGATCAGCTGCTGGTCGTTGAGGTGTGTGGGAGTGCTTTCCATCCGAGCATCTGGGTAGTTCTTATTAGGTGGGCCTTATCTTAACACACTTGCTATAGTAACTCGCGATGACCGAAGCCGCCCAGGGACTTGTCGCCCGCTGGAAGGATGCCGACGACCGCGCGCGGTTGCTGCAGGTCATCCAGCCGGGCCTCGTCGGACTGATCGACGGGACGGTCTCCACGCTCGCGCCGATCTTCGCGGCGGCCTACCTGTCGGGCTCGCGCACGGCCCTGCTCGTCGGTCTCGCCACTGCTCTCGGCGCGGCCATCAGCATGGGAATCTCCGAGGCGCTGTCGGACGACGGCGAGCTCACCGGCCGCGGCAACTCGCTGACGCGCGGGATCATCACGGGCGCCGCCACGTTCGTCGGCGGGTCGCTGCACTCGCTGCCGTTCCTGATCCACGATGTGCACAAGGCGCTCCCGGTCGCATACGCGGTCGTGGCCGTCGAGCTCCTGACGATCGCCTGGGTGCGCAAGCGCTTCCTCAAGGCGAGCCTTGCCCAGTCGCTCGTGCAGGTGACGATGGCTGGCGTGATCGTGGCCGGCGTCGGCATCGCCCTCGGCCACGCGTAGGCGCCGGCTTTACGCAGGTAGGTGGGCGGCCATGTCGAGGGCGTCCAGGTCGATCGCGCTCGTGCCTTCTTCGCTGAGCCGGAGGATGCACCCGCCCGGCCCGCCGCGCCGTTCCACACAGGCCCACATCCCGTTTGGGCCAGGCGCCACGCCGGTCACCCAGCCGGGCACGCTGACGCTGCCGAGCAGCTCGCCGCTGGCGGCGTCGATGCGGCGCACGGCGCTCGGGCCTTCTGCCTCGTCGTGCTCCGGTGACCAGATCACCCCGTCGAGGACGGCGCTGCCGGCGCCCGGCGGGACGCTGAACGCGGCCTGAAGCTCCACCTCGCGCGCGCCGATTCTCAGCACCGACTCCTCAACGCGCTCGCCGTCGCGGCGCCAGACCCTCACGTACACGGCGTCGGGCGCCATCATCAGCTGGCGCGGGCTTCCCTGCATCGCGAGCTGGGCCCCCACCTCGCCGCTGCCTGGGTCTATTCGGGAGACCGTGGAGCCGCCGGGCACGTGCGTCCACGTGAGCGCCCACACCGCGCCGTGCCCCACCGCGATGCTGTGCCGGCGCACCTCGGGCTCGCCCACCGGCTCGAAGCCCATCCCGCTCGGGTCGACTCGCGCGAGCCGCCCGTCGCCGGTGAGCGCCCAGACGCCGGCGTCTCCCACCGCGAGCCCGGCAGCGCTCAGGTCGACCCAGCGCTCGTCGCCGTCCGCCGGCCGGAAACGGGTGATTCCGTCGTTCCAGCGGATCCAGATGTCGTCCTCATGCGCGAGCAGGTCATGCGCGCCACGGCCGGCGGGGTCGCCGTGGCCGACGCGGCGAGGACCGGTCAGCTCGCCGCTCATGGGATCAACCCGGACGACGAGCGGAAGGTGGTTCTCCACCACCCAGACCGCCGAGCGCGTGGCCGCGATCAGCCGCGGCGTGAAGCGGTAGCCGGCCCAGTAGTGGCCATCCGGGCCGGTGGCGGCGGGCTGGGCCACGCTACTCCCGGTTCCGCTCCCAGATGAGCCGCAGGCCGGTGAGGGTGAGGAGGTCGTCCACCGCGTCGATCTCCTCGCAGAACGGCGCTATCGAGGTCGCGAGCCCGCCGGTGGCGATCGCAACGGCCTCCACGCCGAGCTCCTCGCGCAGTCGCGACACGATCCCGTCCACCTGGCCGGCGAAACCGTAGATCACGCCCGACTGGATCGACGCCTCCGTGCTGCGCCCGATCAGCTCCTTCGGCTGCTCGAGCTCAACCTTGGGTAGCCGGGCGGCGCGCTCGCTCAAAGCCTCCATCGAGATCTCGACGCCGGGCGAGATGATCGCGCCGAGCAGCTCGCCCTCGGCGGACACCACGTCGTAGGTGATGGCGGTGCCGAAGTCGACGACGATGCAGGCCGAGCCGATGTGGTCATAGGCCGCGACTGCGTTCACCAGGCGGTCGGCGCCGACCTCGTGTGGGTTCTCCGTGCGGATCGGGATGCCGCTCTTGAGGCTCGGGCCGACGATCTTCATCGCGCCGCCGAGATAGCGCTCGGACACGCCCTCGTACTCGTGCACGAGCTGCGGCACCACCGATGACACGATCGCGCCGTCGATGTCCTTCAGCGCGAGCTCACGCAGTTCGAGGAGTCCCACCAGGACGGTGGCCAGCTCGTCCGCTGTGGACTCGCGCACGGTGGAGAAGCGCCAGTGCTCGACGAGCGTGCCGTCGCGGAACATCCCGAGGTGGGTTTGCGTGTTTCCGACGTCGACGGCGAGCAGCATCGTGGCGGATTATCGCCGCTCGACCCGCTGGTCCATCAGCGGGGCCAATGCGTTTGAGAGAGCAGTGCCGTCCGGAAGCGCGAGATCCGGATCGAGCTCGAGCAGCGGCTCGAGCACAAACCGCCGCGAGGTGACCTCGGCGTGCGGAAGCGTGAGGCGCTCGGAGCGGTATTCGATATCTCCGAGCAAGAGCAGGTCGACGTCGATCGGGCGCGGCGAGTGGCGCGGCAGCCCCTGCTCGCGGCCGAGCGCGCGCTCCACCTCCTTGCACACGTCGAGCAGCGCCTCGGGCTCGAGCTCGGTTTCGATCTCGATGGCCGCGTTGAGGAAGTCGGGCTGGTCGAGGATCTCGCCCTGCGGCGCCGTCTCGTACAGCGACGACATCGCGAGCACTTCCACCCCGCGCTCCCGCAGCGAGGCCACGGCGGCGTTCAGATTCGCGACCCGGTCCCCGACGTTCGAGCCGAGGCCGAGGAACCCCCTCAAGGGCTGGCGGCGGAGGTGAGCACCTTCTCGTTGCGGATGCGCTCGAGCGTCTCGTCCGGGACCATCATTAGCGCCTCGACCGCCTCGGGATCGAACTGCGTGCCCGACCCGCGGGCTATCTCCTCGCGCGCCTCCGCGATGGAGGTACCGGCGCGGTACGGCCGGTCGCTCGTGATCGCATCAAGTGTGTCCGCCACGGCGAAGATCCTCGCAGCCCTCGGAATCTCGCGCTTCTCGAGCCCACGCGGGTAGCCCTGCCCGTCCCAGCGCTCGTGGTGGAAGAGCACGATGTCCTGCGCCTTCCCCTCGAGGAAGTCGATGTGGCAGACGATCTGGTGTCCGGTGACGGGGTGCTGGCGCATGATGCCCATCTCGCGCCGGTTGAGGGCCTTGGGCTTGTGGAGGATGGCGTCGGGCACCGCCACCTTGCCGACATCGTGGAGCAGGAAGCCGAACTCGTTCTCCGGGTCCTGCGACAGATCGTGGTCGATCACGTCAGCGATCTCCAGCCCGAAAGCGGCGACGCGCTCGGCGTGCTTCCCGGTGTAGGCGTCACGCGCCTCGACGGCGTTCGTCAGCGCGCGCACGGCGGCCACGTACGAGCGTGTGATCTCCGCGGCGTGCGATTTCTCTTTCCGCACCGCCTCGCGCAGCTGGAGGATGTACCTGCCGAACTCCTCCTCCCGCGCACGGACCTCGCGCTCGTGGCGCGCAAGCTCCGCTCTGAGCCGGACGACCTCATCTCCCAGACGGGCGTCCAATGCACCCATCTCCACCCTCCCTGCCGACGTCATAGAACCTTGTTTGACGATGGTTCCTTTGCGGCTGGCAAGGCTAAACGGGAAATACCTCCGTCCGGCGATTTTCCTGCAAGATCAGCGGTTTTCCCGCCAAACCTCCACGGAAACCTCCTCGACAGGGAGGGGTATCGGCGGCTCCGGTTTGGTGGCACGCACCGTCACCGATTCGGCGCCATAGCGGTCGATCATCCTGTCGGCGACGGCGGTGCACAGCCGCTCGAGCGTCTTGTACGAACGCTCCTGGGCCGCAAGGGCGACCTGCTGGCACACGTCCGCGTAGTCCACCGTGTCCTCCACGCGATCGGTGAGGGTCGCGTCGCACTCCGCCAGCTCGAACGAGAGGTCGAACACGAGCCGCTGTCCCACCTCGCGCTCGGCCGCACCCACGCCGTGGTGCGTGTAGAGGGACAGGCCGACGACCTCGACAGTGACCAGGGGCCCGCCCTCGTCCTCCTCCTCGTCGTCTTCTGGCTCTAGGTGCTCGGGGTCTTCCATGTGAGCGAGCCGACCGTAGCAGCGGCGACCTTCAGGGCGTCGCCCACCTCCGCCACGTCGTGCACGCGGAAGACGGTGGCGCCGCGCTCGAGCGCCATCACGTTCGTGGCGATCGTGCCCGCCAGCCGCTCTGCGACATCGCGCCCTGTGAGCTTGGCGAGGAACGACTTCCGCGAGGTGCCGATCACCAGCGGCCGCCCAATCGCTACGAGCTCATCGAGCCGGCGGAGCAGCTCGAGGTTGTGCTCGAGCGTCTTCCCAAAGCCGATGCCCGGATCGAGCCACACCTTGTCCTCTGGGATGCCCTCGCTGGTCGCGAACGCGAGGCGCTCCTCGAGAAACGCCTTTACATCGGAGACAACCTCGTCATAGGTCGGGTTGAGCTGCATCGTCCGCGGCTCGCCGAGCATGTGCATGAGGCAAGTTGTGGCGCCCGACTCCGCCACGAGCTGCGCCATCTCCGGCGCGTGCCGGAAGGCGGTGACGTCGTTGACGATGGTGGCGCCGGCATCGAGCGCCCTGCGCGCCACGCCGGGCTTCATGGTGTCGATGGAGAGCTTTGCGCCGGAGGTGGCCAGCCCCTCGAGCACCGGCACAACACGCCACAGCTCCTCGTCCTCAGAGACCGGATCAGCGCCCGGCCTAGTGGACTCCCCACCGATGTCGAGGATGTCCGCGCCCTCGGCGACAAGCCGTTTGCCATGAGTAACGGCATCGTCCGGATCAATGAACGCGCCACCATCCGAGAACGAATCCGGCGTGACATTGATAACGCCCATGAGCTGAAACTCATCCACGAAGCGCAGGCTAGCTACGTCACGCTCACAGAAGCAATAAAGCCAGCCCACCACGGGTCCTGGCAACGTGAAGCGCGACGTCCGGGCTCAGGCGAGCGGCTTCGATCTTCCCTTTCAGGGCCGTTCCCAGGCGCGGGTCCGCGCGCAGGCCCGGAAAGGGAACGGTCGAAGGCGCTCGCCCTACAGCGACGTAGGAGGCGAGGGCGGATCGTCCGCCCGCATCTCAGAGGCAAAGCCAGGACGCGGCAGCGGGCGCGGCCCCTCGGACGGCTTGCGCTTCGGCTCCGGCTCCGCCGCCGGCGGCTCGCTGGGCGGCCGCACCGGCTCCTCGGGGCCGAACACGTCGAGCTCGGCCTTGCCGTCGAGCAGTGAGATGAACTGCTCGCGCTCGATCGTCTCGCGGCGCATCAGGATGTCGGAAGTGAGGTCGAGGTCGTTGCGGTGCGCCAGCAGGATGTCGCGCGCCACCTGGTGCGCCTCCTCGACGATGCGGCGGATCTCGCTGTCGATCTCGCGCGCGACGTCGTCCGAGTAGTCCGGCTCGGCGCTGAACTCGCGGCCGAGGAACGGCTGCCCGTGGTCGTGGCCGAACACGCGCGGGCCGAGCTTCTCGCTCATGCCGAAGCGCATGACCATCTGCTTGGCGGTGGCCGTGACCTTCTCCAAGTCGTTGGAGGCGCCGGTGGTGACCTCGCCGAACACGATCTCCTCAGCGGCGCGGCCGCCGAGGGTCATGGCCATCGTGTCGTTCAGCTCCGCGCGCGTCGTCAAGAACTTGTCCTCGGTGGGGAGCGAGATCGTGTAGCCGAGCGCCTGGCCGCGCGAGATCACGGAGATCTTGTGGACCGGGTCGGTGTTCTCGAGGAAGTGGGCGACGATCGCGTGGCCCATCTCGTGGAACGCGGTGATCCGGCGCTCCTTCTCGGACATCACGCGGGTCTTCTTCTCCGGCCCGGCGATCACGCGCATGATGCCCTCTTCGAGCTGCTGGTGATCGATCTCGCGGAGGCCCGAGCGCGCTGCGAGCAGCGCCGCCTCGTTCACGAGGTTGGACAGGTCCGCGCCGGTGAAGCCCGGCGTCTGGGCGGCGAGGTTGTCGAGGTCGATGGTCTTCGCGAGCGGCTTGCCGCGCGTGTGCACCTCGAGGATCTTCACGCGGCCCTTGCGGTCCGGGCGGTCCACCACGATCTGGCGGTCGAAGCGACCGGGACGGAGCAGCGCCGGGTCGAGGATGTCCGGGCGGTTGGTGGCCGCGATGAGGATGATGTTGTCCTTCATCTCGAAGCCGTCCATCTCGACGAGCAGCTGGTTCAGCGTCTGCTCGCGCTCGTCGTGACCGCCGCCGAGACCCGCGCCGCGGTGGCGGCCGACGGCGTCGATCTCGTCCATGAA
>JAICJR010000248.1 GCA_025928345.1 Thermoleophilaceae bacterium
GCTTGCGGTACTCGTCGAGCGTGGTGGCCCCGACAGCGCGCAGCTCCCCGCGCGCGAGCATCGGCTTCAGAAGGTTTGCGGCGTCCACGGCGCCCTCGGCGGCGCCGGCGCCGACGATCGTGTGCAGCTCGTCGAGGAACAGGATGATCTGGCCCTCGGCGTCCGAGACCTCCTTCAAGACGGCCTTGAGCCGGTCCTCGAACTCGCCGCGGTACTTGGCGCCTGCGATCAGAGCGCCGATGTCGAGCGCGATCACGCGCCGGTTGCGGAGCGACTCGGGCACGTCCCCGTCGACGATCCGCTGGGCGAGCCCCTCGACGATCGCCGTCTTGCCCACGCCCGGCTCGCCGATCAGCACGGGGTTGTTCTTGGTGCGGCGCGAGAGCACCTGGATCACGCGCCGGATCTCGTCGTCGCGCCCGATCACCGGGTCGAGCTTTCCGTCCTCGGCGGCGCTCGTGAGGTCGCGGCCGTAGGTCTCGAGCGCCTGGTACTTGTCCTCGGGGTTCTGGTCGGTCACGCGGTGCGGTCCGCGCACCTGCGCCACGGCGTCGGCGAGCTGGTCGCGCGAGGACTGGAGGTCGATGTTCGGATCTCCCGCGAGCGCGAGCAGCAGGTGCTCGACGGACACGTACTGGTCGCCCATGCCGCGCGCCTCGTCGTCGGCGCGGCGCAGGACCTCGGTCATCGCCTGGCCGAGCTCGGGCATCGCGGACGCGTCGCCGGTGACCACCGGGAAGCTGTCGAGCTGCTCGTTCGCCCGCGCGCGCACCGACTCGGGCGACACGCCGAGGCGCTTGAGCACGGGAACGGCGATGCCGCCCTCCTGCTCGAGCAACGCAAGCAGCAAGTGCACCGGTGCCACCTGCGGGTTGCGTCGCGCGCCCGCCAGCTGCTGCGCTGCCTGCAGCGCCTCCTGCGACTTGACGGTGAAGCGATCCGGGCTCATGTGCTCACCCCGTCGGATGACGACGACGAACGCTTCTTCTTGATCGGGATCTTCACCCCGGGCTGGTTCTTCGGAACGAGCGCCTTCTCCGGCGGCTCGTAGGGCACCATCTCGAAGCGGAAGGAACGCCTCACGCGCTCCATCTCGGCGCGCATCTCCATCTCCATACGCTCGGCCTCGCGCTGCACGCGACGCATGCGCTCGGTCATCCGCTCCATCTCCCGCTCGAGCGCGAATACGCGCTCCACGCCGGCGAGGTTCATACCCATCTCGGAGGTGAGCTCCTGGATGCGGCGGAGGCGGTCCACGTCCTCCTGCGAATAGAGGCGCGTGTTGCCGCGCGAGCGCTTGGGCGTGATCAGCCCGCGCGACTCGTAGATGCGCAGCGTCTGCGGGTGCATGCCGGCGAGCTCCGCCGCCACGGAGATCATGTAGACGCCCCGCTGCGGATCGAGCCGCTTGCCGTCGCCGTCGGCCTTCTTCCTGGCCACCGCCTACCTCCTTTCCCCGAACAGCCGCTCGCGCGGATTGCCGTTCATCACGGACGCCAGCTCGTCCACGGCCTGCTTCTGCTCCTTGCTGAGCGAGCGCGGCACGTCGATCGTGAGCTTGTAGTGAATGTCTCCGCGGCCCTTGCCGTTCAGCTTCGCGGGACCCTCGCCGCGAAGGCGCTGCACGGTGCCGTGCTGGGTGCCTGCGGGGACGCGGATGCGCTTGGTGCCCGACAGCGTGGGCACCTCAACGGTCGCCCCGCGAATGGCCTCGGGGATCGTGATCGGCACGTCCACTTCGAGGTTGTCGCCCTTGCGGCGGAACACCGGTGAGTCGCCCACACGTGTAATTACGTAGAGGTCGCCGGACTGACCGCCGCGGCGCCCGGGTTCGCCCTTGCCGGCGAGCCGCACGCGGCTGCCTTCCTTCACGCCCGCGGGGATGTTCACGCGGTAGCGCTTCACCTGCATCGTCTGGCCGCGGCCGTTGCAGGTCGGGCATGGGTTGGTGATCTGCGTGCCGGTGCCCCCGCACAGCGAGCACGGCTGGGAGATCGAGAAGAGCCCCTGGCCCTGCGACTCGATGCCGCGGCCCTGACAGCGCGGGCACACCTGCGGCGTGGTGCCCGGCTTCGCGCCCGTGCCGCGACAGGTCGGACATGCCGCCGGCACCTGCACGTTCACCGGCACCTGCGCGCCCTCCATCGCCTGCTCGAAGGAGATGTGCACCTCGGTCTCGAGATCGCGGCCGCGCTCGGGGCCTGGCCGGCGTGCGCCGCCGGGTCCGCCACCGCCGCCGAAGAGGTCCGACAGGATGTCGCCGATTCCGCCGAAGCCACCGCTGGTTCCGCCGCCCGTGCGGAACGCCCCGGGGTCGAAGCCCCCGAAGATGCCGCCGCCCTGGTCGTACTGCTTGCGCTTCTCGGGGTCGGACAGGATGTCGTTGGCCGCCTGGATGTCCTTGAAGCGCTCCTCGGCCTTCTGGTCCCCCGGGTTCTTGTCCGGGTGGTACTGGCGGGCGAGCTTGCGGTAGGCCTTCTTGATCTCGTCCTGCGAGGCCTTCTTGTCTACCCCGAGGGTCTTGTACGGGTCCTTGGGCGGCGCCATGGTCAGCTGCCCCCTACTGGCTCACGATCACGCGCGCGGGGCGCAGGACCGTGTCGTTCAGGCGATAGCCCTTCTCGACCACGTCGACCACGGTGCCGGGGTCGATGCCGTCATCCGCCGGGCGTGTGGACAGCGCCTCATGCACCGTCGGGTCGAACGGCTCGCCCGCAGGGTCGAACGCCTGGACGCCCGAGCGCTCGAGCACGCCCACCAGGTCCGCGCGCACGAGACGCACGCCCTCGACCACCGGCGAGGCGTCGCCGTCGTCGTGAACCGCGGTCGCAAGTGCGCGCTCGAGGTTGTCGAGCACCGGCAGGAGCTCGCGCACGAGCCCGGCCTTTGCGCGCTCACCCGCGGTGGCCGCGTCCTTGGCGGCCCGCTTGCGGTAGTTCTCGAAGTCAGCCTGCGTCCGCTGAGCGAGATCGAGGTAACGATCCCGCTCCTCCTGAAGGGCGGACTGGGGATCGACCTCCTCGGTCGATCCCTCGTCCCCTCCGACCTCCGGCGTCCGGCCTCCGACCTCGTCAGTGGCCTCAACCATCTCCCGCTCGGCGGCGACGTCCTGTTCACCAGACGGCTCGCCCGATTCGGGCTGCTGCGTTACTGGCTGCTGTTCCTCGATCACGACTCGCGCTCACCGTCCACGACCTCCGCGTCCACGACCTCTTCCTCGTCGGAAGAAGCGCCCTCGGCCGCGCCGGCGCCGTCAGCGCCGTTGGTGGCGCCATCCGCCTGCTGAGCCTGAGCGGCCGCCGCATACATCTGCTCGGACACCTTGTGGAAGGCCTCCTGCAGCGCCTGCGTCTTGGCGTTCAGCGCCGCGACGTCGTCGGACTCGAGCGTGTCGCGCACGTCCTTGATCGCCGCCTCGATCTGCTCCTTCGATGCGGTGTCCACCGATTCGCCCATCTCGCCCAGCTGGCGCTCGGCCTGGTACGCCGCGTTCTCGGCCGTGTTGCGGGCCTCCACCAGCTCGCGCTGGCGACGGTCGTCCTCGGCGTGCGACTCGGCGTCCGCGACCATACGCGAGACCTCCTCGTCGGACAGCCCCGAGCCGGAGCGGATCTCGATCTTCTGCTCCTTGCCGGTGCCGAGGTCCTTCGCGGAGACGTTGAGGATGCCGTTCGCGTCGATGTCGAAGGTCACCTCGATCTGCGGGATGCCGCGCGGCGCCGGCGGGATGCCGGTGAGCTGGAACTTGCC
>JAICJR010000235.1 GCA_025928345.1 Thermoleophilaceae bacterium
CACTCGAGCAGGCAGAGGTGAGCCTGGTGGCGATGCTCGACAGCTTCGAGGAGTACCGCGGAGTGATGGTCGCGTTCGTGGAGGCCATCGCGCAGGCTGAGCGATCGCCCGAGCTGAAGGCGCAGCTGGCGGATCTCTACCGGGACTGCCGCGCACGGATCGCGCAGATGATCCGGGCCTCGCTCGGCGACGACGCGGACGCCGCCGGCAGCGTGCCGGACACGCTCGCTTCGTTCTTCATGGCCGTGTGCGACGGGATCGCGCTGCAGTGGCTGCTCGACCCCGAGCGCGCGCCCGGTGGCGAGGAGCTCGTGGGCGCCCTGCGCGGGGCGCTCGCATATTCAGCGGCTCGTTTTCCGTCAGGCTGATTTATCCTGGTCCCTCAACTTGGAGGAGGGGCTCGTGAAGGTCAGGGATCGACTTAGGCTGGGCGTTTTGGCAACCGCCGGTGCGTGCGTACTCGCACTGCCGGGAATCGCGCGTGCCGACATGACCGTGTCGGCCTTCAGCGTGACGCCGTCCACGACGGCTGCCGGCGCGCATCCGGACGTTGTCGTGAACGAGCAGTTCTCGTACGGCTCGAGCACCACGGACAGCGTGAAGAAGACCACGCTCCACTTCCCGGCCGGACTCCTCGGGAACCCGCAGGCCACGGCGAAGTGCTCGGAGTCGGACTTCGAGGCCGACCACTGCCCCGCCAACACGCAGGTCGGCGACACGACGGTGGGCACGCTCGTGTACGCCGTGCCCGGCATGGGCACGCCTGTGAGCGCCGACGGCTCGATCTACAACCTCGTCCCCGACGGGGTGCATCCCGCGGTGCTCGGCATCGTGGTCCGGCCATCGGTTGGGTCGAAGATCTTCCTCAAGTCGCCGGTCAGTTTGCGCACGTCCGGCGATTTCGGCATCGACTCCCCCGTCGATAACCAGCCGAACTCCATGACGATCGCGGGGCCGCTGACGGTAGGCGTGCAGATCACGTCAACGTCGCTCACCCTCTACGGCACGCGCCCGGGGATGGCGGCGCCGTTCATGTCGAACCCGACCTCGTGCAAGCCGGCGACGACGAACCTCGACGCCATCTCCCACGAGGCTCCGAGCAAGACCGCCACGGCTTCGAGCACCTTCACGCCCACCGACTGCGACAAGGAGCCGTTCGCACCGCAGCTCACAGCGACGATGGGCGCGCCGGGCGCGACGGCGAAGAACTCGCACGTGCCGTTCGTGGCCACCATCACGCAGGCCGCCGGCGAGAGTGCCCAGCTGGCCACGGCCGTCACGCTGCCCGCATCGCTGGCGTCCGGCGTGAGCGCGGTCACCACGCTCTGCTCGGCCGATCAGCTGGCGGCCGCCGCGTGTCCGGCGGCCGCGCAACTCGGCACGGCCACCATCTCCAGTCCGCTGCTGCCGGACGCCGTACAGGGCCCGGTGTTCGCGATCCTGCGTCCCGGTCAGCTGCCCGGCGTGGGGGTTGAGTTCGGCGGGGTCCTGCCGTTCGTGCTCGGTGGCAACTCCGGCCTGTCCGGCGGCCGGCTGCAGAACGTCTTCACCGGCCTGCCCGACGTACCGCTCACGAGCTTCTCGCTCGCGATCAACGGCGGCCCTCACGGTCTCCTCGTCGCCACCCGCGACATCTGCACCGGCCCGGCGCCCACGGTCGACGGAGCCTTCACCGCCCAGAGCGGCGCGACGGCGACCGCCACCGCGCCGGTGTCCGTGGTGGGCTGCGGCGCGCCGCGGCTGAAGAGCCCTCACGCGAAGGTTGTCGCGCGCGGGTTCGGCGGCCGCCACCCGCGCCTGCAGATCACCGTGCTGAAGGGCGCGGCGAAGCTGCGCACCGTGTCGGTCACGCTGCCGAAGGCCATCGCGGTGGGCCGCAGCCACCGGCACGGGCTGAGCGCAGTGGGCGCCAGGTTCAAGCTCTCGAAGAAGAAGATCAGCCTCTCCCGCAAGGGCCGGCTCACCCTGAAGCTGCCGACCCGCGGCGCGAGCCGCGTGACGGCGAAGCTCGGCGGCGGCGCGATCCACGCGAGCAAGAGCCTGAAGCGGAAGCTCCGCCACCACCGCACGTCGAAGCTTCGCCTCACCGTGCGAACGGTCGACACGAGCGGCCGCCACGCCACGCTGCACGTGAAGTTCACAGCGCACCGCTAGGTCGGAGGTCGGAGGTCGGAGGACCTCTGACCTCTAACCCATGCCCTATTAGTTCGCTAAACTAATTAGCGATGCGAACGATTACAGAGAAAGACATGGCAGACCTTTCCCCACGCCTCCGCCTCGCCGTCACCCGCACCGCCCGGCGGCTGCGGCAGGAGGCGGATGCCGGGCTGTCGCCCTCGCTCACGGCCGCGCTCGCCACGCTCGAGCGGCACGGCCCGCTCACGCCCAGCCGCCTGGCCGAGGTGGAGCGGATCCAGCGGCCCACCGTCACCCGCCTGGTGGCGACGCTCGAGGAGGACGGGCTCGTCACGCGGGAGACCGACCCGGACGACCGCCGCGTGTCCCACATCCGCATCACCAAGGAGGGCCGGGCCCTCGTGAAGAAACTTCGCTCGCGCAAGAACGCCTACCTCTCCCGGCGGCTGCGCGACCTCGACGACGAGGAGCTCGAGATCCTCGAGCGGGCCACCGCGATCCTGGAGAGGATCCTGGAGGACCCCGAGTGAGGGCCCTAGGGCTCCAGCTCGGGAAACCGTTCGCCTCACTCTCACTGCCCAACTACCGGCGCTACTTCGCCGGTCAGGTCGTATCCCTGAGCGGGAACTGGATGCAGACCGTCGGCGAGCTCTGGCTGGTGCTTTCGCTGACGAGCAACCCGCTCGCGGTGGGCATCACGACTGCGCTGCAGTTCACGCCGATGCTGCTGTTCGGCGCCTGGGGCGGCCTGATAGCCGACCGGCTCGACAAGCGCCGCCTGCTGATGTTCACCCAGACCGCGATGGCGCTGCCGGCGCTCGCGCTCTGGCTGCTGGCGGCCAACGGCGTCGTCCAGCCGTGGATGATCTTCGCGCTGGTGTTCACGCGCGGGGCTGTGAACGCCATCGACAACCCGGCGCGCCAGGCGTTCCTCGTGGAGCTCGTCAGCTCCGCGCGGCTTGTGAACGCGGTGGGACTGAACAGCGCGCTCGTTCAGGTGGCGCGCGTGGCGGGCCCCGCGCTGGCGGGCCTGACGATCGCGACGGTCGGAGTCTCCACCTGCTTCCTGATCAACGCCGCCTCGTTCGGCGCGATGATCTTCGCGCTCCGGCGTATGGATCCGGCGGAGCTCCACACCGATGAGCCGGCGCCACGCAAGAGCGGGCAGCTCAAGTCGGCGCTCCGCTACGTGAAGGCCACGCCGGGCCTGCTGATCCCGCTCGCGCTGATGGCCGTGATCGGCACGTTCTCCTACAACTTTCAGACGCTTCTGCCGCTGCTCGCCAAGTTCACCTTCGACGGGCGCGCGAGCACCTACGCCGCACTCACCGTGTCGATGGGCATCGGTGCCCTGGCCGGCGCGCTCGCCGTCAGCACGCGCCGAGAGGTGGGGCCGAAACTGCTCGTGGCCGCGGCCATGGCGTTCGGCGGCGGACTTCTGCTTGCCGCGGTGGCACCCTCGCTCGACACCGAGGCGGTCTCGCTCGCGATCACGGGCGCGGCCAGCGTCACGTTCGCGTCGAGCGTCAACTCCACCCTGCAGCTGCGCGTCCGCCCGAGCATGCGCGGCCGGGTAATGGCGCTCTACTCGGTGGTGCTCCTCGGCAGCACGCCGATCGGCGGTCCGCTGATGGGCTGGATCTCTGGAGCGATGGGCCCGCGTGACGGCCTTCTCCTGGGAGCCGTGGCCGCGATCGCCGGCGGCCTCGCGGCCCGGGCAGCGTTCGCCCGGATGCCGGACACGAACACCGGCGAGCACCGGATCGCGCTGGCCACTACTCCGGGCAGGGTGTCAGCGGGCACATCACTCGCGCAAGCGGCGGACCGCCGCAGCCACAGGGCCCAGGAGGGTTCGGCGGCGGCGGTTGGGGCGAGACGTCCATCACCTGGAGCGTCGCACCCCGCGCGCTCTTCGCGGCGAGGCTCCTGAGCATCGCGCTGCCGGCGTGCCGGCCGGCCCAGAAGCGCACGTGCCGCCGGCCCTTGTAGCGGCTCCCGCGCTTCGTCTTCATCGTGAGCTCCCTGCCATCTGAGAACGTGGCTACCACCGTCGCCGCGTCCCTGCGCACCGGGCCGCCGAGGACGGTCTCGGTCGTGCCACGCAGCGAGGTGTACGCGAGGCCCGGCGAGGAAGTGCACTTGGCGGAGCTCTTTCCCGCCGACTTCAGCCGCAGGCAGAGACTCTTGCCGTGGTCCCAGG
>JAICJR010000139.1 GCA_025928345.1 Thermoleophilaceae bacterium
CGTCGCGGTCCTGCCGTTCTTCCTGGCCGGCGCGCTTTTCCCGATCGCAGCGATGCCCGGCGCGCTCACCGCCATCGCGAAGGCGCTGCCGCTCACCCACGCGCTGGCGCTCATGCGCTACGGCTTCGTCGATCCGCACGGCACCGGCCTGCACGACATCTGGGGAATCAGCAACCCCACCACTGCGGCGTGGCTCAGCCTCGCGGTGGTCGCGGCCTACGCCCTGGCGTTTATGGCGATCGCGATCCGCACCTTCACCCGCTCGGCGGTGAAGTGATGACCGCGGCACCCACGACCGAAGATCCCGCAACCGGCAGGAGGCCCGGCCTCCTGGCGCGCGTCGCGGCCTGGACGATGAATCACAAGCGCATCGTCCTCGGCGGCTGGCTCGTGGCGCTCGTGATCGCCATGGCGGCCTCGCACAGGGTGGGCAGCCACTTCGTGAACAACCTCTCCCTCGGAGGGACCGACTCCCAGCGGGCGGTCGACCTTCTGAAGCGAGACTTCCCGGCACGATCCGGCGACCTCGATCAAATCGTGGTGCACACCGATCAGGGCAGCGTCCGCGATTCCGCCGTGCGCGCTCGGCTCCAGCCCGTGCTCGCCCGAGTGGCCCGCCTTCCACACGTGAGCGCGGTGCAGAGCCCCTACGGCGCCGCGGGCGCGCGAGCAGTCTCGGCCGACGGTCACACCGCGTTCGCCACGATCACCTTCGACGACGGGCCCGAGCGACTGCCCAAGGGCGCGGTCGACCGCGTGATCTCGGTGGCGCGCAGCGCGCGCTCACCTGGACTGCAGATCGAGCTGGGCGGACGCGCGATCGAGGAGGCCCACCGGCCCTCGCTCGGAGCAGCCACTGCCATCGGGCTGGTGGCGGCGATCGTCGTGCTGCTCATCACCTTCGGCTCGGTGCTCGCCGCCGGCCTGCCGATCATCACCGCGCTGCTCGGCCTCGGTACCGCACTCGGGTTGATAGGCCTTCTCTCGCGGGCGATCGACACCCCAGACTTCTCAACCCAGCTCGCCGCGCTGCTCGGACTCGGCGTGGGGATCGACTACTCGCTGTTCATCGTCACACGCTTCCGCGAGAACCTACGTGCCGGGAACGAGATGCAGGCGTCGATCGCGGCGGCCATGGACACCGCAGGACGCGCCGTGCTGTTCGCCGGCATCACGGTGATCATCGCGCTGCTCGGCATGCTCGTTCTCGGCATCGGCCTGCTCGACGCGGCGGCGCTCGCCTCCGCCCTGTCCGTGGCTCTCACGATGCTCGCGGCGCTCACCATGATGCCGGTGTTGCTCTCGCGCTTTGGAGAGCGCATCGGACGCCGCGCGCCGGCCTCGAGGCGTGGCGCGAGGCAGGCCCCATGGCCGCGCTGGGCGGCACTCGTGAGCCGTCACCCGTGGATCTCGCTGGTCACCGGTCTCGCGATCATGCTCGTGCTCGCCGCCCCGGCGCTCTCCCTGCGCCTCGGGCAAAGCGACGCAGGCAATGATCCGGCAAGCCTCACCAGCCGCCGCGCGTACGACCTGCTCGCGGACGGGTTCGGCAAAGGCTTCAACGGCCCGCTGCAGATCGTGGCGCAGCTCCCGCACGCGGGCGACGGGCCCGCCCTCGCGCAGATCTCCTCCGCGGTGAGCAAAACATCGGGGGTGGAGTCCGTGTCCGCGCCCACGCTCAGTCCCTCCGGGACGACCGCCGTCTACCAGGCGTTCCCCCGCACGTCACCGCAGTCGAAGGCGACCACCGAGCTGGTGAACCGCCTGCGCCACCACCGGCTACCGCCGGTCGCCCACACCACGGGGGCGAGACTCCTGGTGGGCGGATCGACGGCCACGGGAATCGACTTCGCCCACGTCATCAGTCACAAGCTGGCGTTCTTCATTGCGGCCGTGATCATCCTCGCCGGGCTGCTGCTCGTCATGGTGTTCCGGTCGGTCGTGATACCGGTCCAGGCAGCGGTGATGAACCTGCTGTCTGTAGGAGCGTCGCTCGGCGTGGTGGTCGCCGTGTTCCAACACGGCTGGCTCGGTGGCCTGTTCAACGTAAAGGCGGGGCCGATTGAAGCGTTCATCCCGGTCTTCGTCTTCGCGATTGTTTTCGGGCTGTCGATGGACTACGAGGTGTTCCTCATCTCGCGGATCCATGAGGCGTGGCTCTCGCGGCGCGATCCGACTGGCGCAATGGTCGAAGGCGTGGGCTCCACCGGCCGCGTCGTCACGGCCGCGGCGACCATCATGGTCTGCGTGTTCATCTCGTTCGTCCTGGGGGACCAACGGGTGGTGAAGCTGTTCGGTCTCAGCCTCGCGACCGCCGTCTTCCTCGACGCGTTCGTGGTGCGAAGCCTCCTGCTCCCCTCGGTACTCACGCTGCTGGGACGCCGCACGTGGGCGCTGCCGGACGCGCTCGAGCGGCGGCTGCCGCACCTGGCGATCGACCCTGCGCTGCGCGGGGCCGCCGCGCCGCTCATGCCGGAGCCGGCTCTCGAGGACGCAGGCTGATCGCGGTCAGCGCTTGCGCCTGAGCGTCAGCGGCGTGGCCGTCTTGTGGCCGTGCGTCTTGTAGATCGCCTCGACGCGCAGCTTGTGCCGCACGAGGCGCTTGCCCTTGGCGGTGAGCTTGATCCGGATCTTGCCCTTCTTGTGGCCCCGGATCCGGAACTTTGCGCGCCCGATCGTCACCGGCCGCCTCGTCTTCGCCGCCTCGTGAGTGCCTGTATGCGCCACTCCGGTCGTCTGGAGCGACACCCCGCCGCTGCAAGCCGTCTTCGTCTCGCAGTTGTAGTCCACCGTTGCCACGCTCCCGCTGACAGTGGCCGTTGTCCCCGCCTTGCCGGGCGGCGTGATCAGTACGAAGTCGCCACTGTGGGCAAGGCCGCCGTAGGTGGTCGAGTCGATGCGTGCGTGGTAGACGGTGGCCGGCTGGAGGCCGGTGAGCTTGAAGGTGAGGTGCGACCTCGCGCCCTGGTCGGCGACGCTCCATACACCCCCGCTGAACGACACGGGGGGCAACGAGTTCGTGCCGGCGACCTCGCTCGTCTGCTTGCCGTAGGCCGTGCTGAGGCCGTACTCGAGGTGGGCGCTCGGTGGGATGTTCGGACCCAGCGACCCGATGCCCTCGATATCGGCGCCGGTGCCCGGCTCCTTCGAGTCGACCCCGTCGCTGACCAGGACCGCCGGCAACGTGATCGTCGTTGGCTGCGCATCGTAGGACCCGGCGCATGACTGCGGATCGCAGTAGCCCAGCTGGGTGTTGTGGCCCGGTTGGGTCGCGGCGGAGAACGCCGGGAGATCGCCTCCGACGATCGGCGGCACGCCGTACTTCGGAGCGTGTGTCGACGTCGTGAACGTCACGTCGCCGCCGTTCGAGGTGCCGCTGGGGTCCGTGGCGAGCAGATGGACGTGGAGAGTCCGGCCGCCGGGCAGCACGGCGCGGGGGAACCCCTGAAACACCGGCTGCTGGCCTGTGCCGCTCAATCCACTGCCAGGGATTAGACCCGCCGGGAATTGGAACGTGTCGCTCGGCGTGAGCCCCCACACGAACGCAAACGTGGTCGGGGACTGCGTAACGAGGATCGTGCCTCGGAAGCCAAAGTCGGCGAGGCTGGGGCACAAGGCTGCGAGGGCCGAGCAGTCTCCGGGGGTCAGGGTGGCCGCTATCGCGCCGCCCGAAGCGGCAGCGGCCGCCGTGGTGAACGTCGCGTCGGCGCCCGGCACCGAGCCGCCGTCGGTCGTCACCACGAGTCTGAAGTGGTACAGCGTCGACGGCGCAAGCCCGGTGATGTCGGCGACCACGTTGTGGTCCGTCGAGTCGGAGCCGAGCGACGTGGATGGGGTGGACTTCCCGTATCCGGTCGAGGTGCCGTACTCGAAGTGGTAGCTCGACGCGACGCCGTTCGGGTTGCCGCTGCCCTGCAGCGTCGCGGAGGTGGGTCCGTCCACGATCGCGCTGCCGGTTGTGGCGGTTGGATGCGTCAGCGGGTTGCCGCTTCCGTCCTCTTCGCAATCGACGCCGATCGTGTCCGAGGAGTCGGTGTCCACCTGGTCGGTGCCGGCGCCGCAGGTGAGCGCATCCGGGTTTCCGTCGTTCGCGAAGATCGAGTCGTCGCCGTTGCCTGCGTCCACCGTGTCGGTCGCGGTCGACGCGCCGGTGACGTCGATCGTGTCGTTGTTGTCGCCGCCCTGAACCGTGTCGCCGCCGCCGAAGCCGTTGATGCTGTCCTCCCCGCTGCCGCCGATGAGGGTGTCCGCCTCGCTGCTGCCGTTCAGGGTGTCGTCGCCGGGGCCGCCGTCCGCGCGGCGGGTGGAAAGCGGCAGATCGTCGTTGAAGCTGGCCGAGTCGGCCCCATCCTCGAGCAACAGGGAGACGCCGCTGTAGCCGTGCTCTGACGGCACGCCGCAGTCCACCTCTGTGTCGTTCACCGAGCTGCAGGGTGACGACCCCACGGAGATCGGCACGATGTCGTCGATGATGATGTGGCCGCTTCCGTCGGCCGAAACCGTCACGGAGTTCTGCTCTCCGGCTGCGGCCGTGAACGTCAGCGTCGAACCCGACTGAGACATCGTGCCCGCAAACGCCGAGGGTGCGAACACCAGGACGGCGAGCGCGACCGCCATACAGATGTAAATCGCTGCCTTCCGGTCCATCTCGGGTGAGCGTCGCATCGGCACGGCTCGCGCGCACCCGGGAAAACCCTGGTTCTGGCGCGATCGTCGATCTACGCGGACTTCGCCTTGTGCTTGCGGTTGCGGCGCTTGTGGCCTGAGGCGGCGTTCCCGTTCTCGTGCGCGCTCCCGTTCCGCGCGGAGGTGACTGCCGGCGCTCCCGCGGGAAGGCGATCGCCTGCGCGCTCCATCAGCGCCTGATGGGCGCCGTGCCTTCCGCCCTCGCGGCGCGACCAGCGGCCATCGGGACCGAGCTCCCACGCGAACGTGTCGTCGCGGAGGCAGAGGTCGAGCGTCTCGTCGATCTGGTCGCGCAGCCGTTCGCTCTCCACGGGCACGAGCAGCTCCACGCGATGGTCGAGGTTGCGCGGCATGAGGTCGGCGGAGCCGATGTAGCAGCGGCGCTCATCCCCGCGCTGGAACGAGTAGACGCGCGAGTGCTCGAGAAAGCGGCCGACGATCGACACCACGCGCACGTTGTCGAGCGTCGGAAGCAGGCAGCACACACCGCGGACCACGAGGTCCACGCGCGCGCCCGCGGCCGCGGCAGCGTTGAGCGCCTCGATGCACGGCACGTCCACAAGCGAGTTCATCTTCATCGCGATGCGAGCGTCTTCTCCCGCGCGCGCGGCGCGCGCGGTGGCGGCGATCTCCTCGAGCAGCTGCTCGCGCATGTGGCCCGGCGCGACGAGCACCTTCCGGTGGTTGTTCGGGCGCGCGTAGCCGGTGAGCGAGTTGAAGAGGTCGGCCACGTCCGTGGTGATCGCGGGGTCCGCTGTGAAGAGGCCGAAGTCCTCGTAGGTGCGCGCGGTGACCGCGTGGTAGTTGCCGGTGCCGACGTGCACGTAGTGGCGCACGCCGTCCGCCTCGCGACGGACCACCAGCAGCGCCTTGGCGTGCGTCTTGAGGCCCGGCAGCCCGTGGACGACGTGGGCGCCGGCCTCCTCCAGGGCGCGCGCCCAGCCGATGTTCCGCCGCTCGTCAAAGCGCGCCTTGAGCTCCACGAGGCACACCGCCTGCTTCCCGCGGTTCGCCGCCTCGATCAGCGCAGGCACGAGCGCCGAGTCGTCTGAGGTCCTGTAGACGGTGAGCTTGATCGCGAGCACGTCCGGGTCCGCCACGGCCTGGGACACGAAGCGCTCGACGGTGCCCGCGAACGACTGGTAGGGGTGGTGCACGAGAAGGTCGCGCGCGCGGATGGCGGCGAACATGTCCGGCTCGTCCGGCTCCTCCGCGGCAGTGCCGGCGGCCGCCACCGGAGACCAGGGTGGATCGCGCAGCTCGGGGTGGCCTTCCAGCCGGTGAAGCTGCCAGAGGTCGCCCATGTCGAGCAGGCCCTCCACGTCGTACACCTGCCGCTCCTCGAGGTCGAGCAGCGCGATCAGGCGCTCACGCAGGCGCGCGTCCATCCCGGCTCCCACCTCGAGCCTCACCACCTCGCCGAAGCGGCGGCGGCGCAGCTCGTCCTCCACCGCTTGCAGAAGGTCGTCCGCCTCGTCGGACACGGTGAAGTCCGCGTCGCGGGTGACGCGGAACACGCCGTGGCGCAGGATCTCCATACCGGGGAAGAGATCGCCCAGATGCCGGGCGATCGCGTCCTCGAGCGGCACGAACACGCCAGATCCGATCTCGATGAGGCGCGGCAGCACCTCCTTGGGCACCTTCACGCGCGCGAGCGTCTCGGCGCGTGTGAGCGGGTCGCGCAGCCACACCGCCAGGCTCAGCGAGAGGTTGGAGATGTAGGGGAACGGGCGTCCCGGCCCGACCGCGAGGGGCGTGAGCACCGGGAAGATCTCGTCGCGGAAGGCGCGGTCGAGCGCGGCCAGCTCACGCTCGTCGCAGGCGTCGCAGCCGCGGATGCCGATACCAGCGGTGTCGAGCTCGGGGAGGATCTCCTCCGCGAGGCGCGCGCAGCGCCTCGACTCGAGAGCGCGCACCCTCGCCGCGATGGCGTCGATCGCCTCGCCGGCGCCGAGCCCGTCCTCGGCCCGCGCGTTCACCCCGGCGTCCACCTGCTCGTGCAGCCCTGCCACGCGAATCATGAAGAACTCGTCGAGGTTCGTTGCGTAGATCGCGAGGAACTTGACGCGCTCGAGCAGAGGTACGGCCGGGTCAACCGCGAGCTCCAGGACCCGCTCGTTGAAGTCGAGCCAGGAGAGCTCGCGGTTGGCCCACTTAGCCCGGGGCCGCTGGGCCACGGCTCAACGCGTTGCGTACGTGGGCGCCGAGTCGCCGTTCGCGAGCGCCGATTCCTTCAGGCGGTCGTACTCGGCCTTCGTGATGGCGCCGCTGTCGAGCAGGTCCTTGGCCTGCTTGATCTCGGACGCGCGCCCGCCCGCGACAGTGCGGATGTGGTCGTCGAACTGGGCCTGGCTCTGCTGGATGTCGCCCACGCGGCGCTCGGCCATGTGCTTGCCCTGGGCGATCATGTAGACGAGCGCGCCCAGGACCGGGACCACGATGATCAGCACGGACCAGGCGGCCTTCACCCAGCCGGACACGTCGTGCCGTCGGAAGATGTCCGCAAAGATCGCGAACAGCATCCAGATCCAGAGCACGAACCCGAAGAACAGGAACATCGTCCAGAAGACGTCCAGCAGGGGGTAGTCAGCCGCTATGACCATATGGATCAACTCCTTGCCTCAGTAGGGGCTTCGAGGGTCAGGCTGTCATCCGGGTCTGTGGCGAGCAATGGGGTCGGCATGCGTGGGAGCGGAGGCGCACACCACAACTTTCGGGCGCGCCTCAACCCGGGGTGGCGCGCACCCGGCTGGCTTTCGTATCCGCACCGTTGCTCGCCGCACGCGCTGCGAGCAGACTTCTCCCAATGGACTCGTCTGCCGCCCGCGACATCGCCCGCTCGATCCACGGGGACCAGCGCGACCGCTCGGGCGAGCTCCTGGTGGACCACCTCGACCGAGTGGCGGCCGCCGTTCCACCCGACGCTCGCCCCGTGGCCTTCCTGCACGATGCGCTCGAGCACAGCGACACGCAGGCCTCCGAGCTCGAGCGGGAGGGTCTCACGCCGGTCGAGCTGGCCGCGCTCACCCTCCTCACGCGCGAGGCGGACGAGTCGTTCGAGGTCCACGCCCTTCGGATCGCGTACGCGAAGGGCCCTGAGGGGCGCCTGGCGCGCGCCGTGAAGATCGCCGACATCGACGACCACGTCGCGCGCGGCGACGGGAGGCTGATGCCGCAGCGACCTTACGGCTGGGCGCGGCGGCACGTGGCCGCGTGCCACGACCGCCTCGACGAGCCGCTTCACCAGGCGGCCTGAGGCTTCTACCGCAAGGAGGGCCGTCCGACGGCAATGCGCGCCAGCGCGGCCATCGCGCCCCATGGACTCGCGGGCATGAGCGCCGAGGGCGAGGCGCCGGGATGCTGCGGCGCGATCCTCACGTGGAGCGCCGCGGGCAGCGTGCGAAAGCGCAGCGGCGGATCGAGCCGGACCGCCTCGCCGTCGATGCCCGCCGCCACCGGGCTGCCCGAGCCGACCTCGAAGCTCTCCGTGGCCCACTGTCCCACCCCGCGGTGCCTGGCCACGCCGCCGTTGCCCGACCCGAACACCGCGATCCCGAGCGTGCCGCGCTCGAGGCTCGGGCGAGTCCCCGACCCGAGCGCCCGGCCGAGCCGGTAGGGGTCGTTCGACACGAGCAGCACCGCGCCTGAGTTCTGTTCCCGCCCGTCCGGCCCGGTCCAGTGGAGGTCGAGCCCGTTGCTGTGGTGGCCGAGCACCTCGGGCGCCGTCCTGGCGAGGGTTCGCAGCTTGGCCGCGCGGTAGCCGCCGCGCTGCACCGCCTCGGCGTACACGCCGAGGGAGACGTTGTTCACGAACACGCGGCCGTTCACCTCCGCGAGATCCACGGTGCGCTCGCGCCCGTCGACGAAGGCATCGAGCGCGCCCACCACGTCCTCGCGGTCGACGCCGAGGTCGAGCGCGAAGTGGTTGCGCGTGCCCGACGGGATGCAGGCGTAGGGGAGCCCGTGCTCGGCCGCCTTGGCTGCCACGATGGCCTGCGAGCCGTCGCCGCCGGCCATGGCGAGCGCGTCGGCCCCGCCGGCGATCGCCTCGTCCACGAGCTTCACGAGGTCCTCGCCCGGCTGCAGCTCTATGGGCTCGATGCCGCGCGCGCGGGCCTCGTCCGCAACGTGGAAGCGCTCCGCCTTGCCGCCGCCGGACTTGGGGTTGTAGAAGAGCACGGCCCGCTCGGGCGGGCGCGCCGCCGGCCAGTCGAGATGGGGGGCGAACGCGACGCGCGCCGCGCCGAGCGCCAGCAGGAAGGTCGCGATCACGAGCGCGTTCTGAAGCGGGCTGTCCTCCGTCACCACGAGCACGACTGCGCCCGCCACGAGCGCGAGCGCGATGCCCAGTGCCACGGCCAGCGGCAAGCCGCCCCGCACCACGCCCCACCACGCGGCGGCCACCGCCGCGACCACGCACGCGAGCACGGTGAGCCCGTGGGGGAAGCTGCTCACGGCGGCATCCACCGCCAGCGCCACGGCGGCGACGAAGAGCAGCAGCGACGCCGCGGCGGCGAGTCTCCGAGTCATGGCTGGTCCACCTCCTTGCGCCAGCGGCGCTCGATCCGTTCTACGAAGCTCGCGGCCGGATCCCGGTAGAGCCGGGAGCCGACGCCGAAGGCAGCCACCTGAAGTTCCGCGCGCCTGCGCTCGCAGAGACCGCGCACCAGCGCGGC
>JAICJR010000158.1 GCA_025928345.1 Thermoleophilaceae bacterium
CGATCAACGTGCTGTCGTTCGGCTTCCGTTACGGGCCGCCGCGCGAGGCGGACCTGATGCTCGACGTTCGCTTCCTGCCCAACCCGCACTGGGAGCCGGAACTGCGCGAGCTCACGGGACGCGACGCCGCCGTCATGGACTACGTGAACAACGCGGACGGCCTGCACGAGTTCTACGACCGCCTCGTGCCGCTGCTCGACTACCTGCTTCCGGCCTACGTGCGCGAGGGCAAGTCGCACCTCACGATCGGCATCGGCTGCACAGGCGGCCGGCACCGCTCCGTGGTCATCGCGGAGCACCTCGCGGAGGTATACGGAGACCGCGACGGGTTGCTCGTGGATGTGGTTCACCGCGATGTGGACAAGCCTCCGCGGCGGCCCTGAACGGGTTTCCACTGCACCCCGGCCGGGCAGTGTCGCGCTGATAGATTGCGGTTCCTTGGGGAACCAGAATGGAGAAAGGACGGCCGGATGTCGGTAAGGGCCGGAATCAACGGCTTCGGCCGGATCGGCAGAAACGTATTCAGGGCGGCGCACGCGAAGGGCGCCGACATCGACTGGGTCGGGGTCAACGACATCACCGACACGGGCACGCTCGCCCACCTGCTCAAGTACGACTCGATCCTCGGCCCGTTCCCGGGCGAGGTGGAGGCCACCGACGACGGGATCCTCGTCGACGGCAAGGAGCTCAAGGTCTTCGCGGAAAAGGACCCGGCGGCGCTCCCCTGGGGTGACAACGGCGTGGAAGTGGTGATCGAGTCCACCGGCTTCTTCACCAAGCGCGAGGACGCCGCCAAGCACCTCGACGCCGGCGCGCGGAAGGTGATCATCTCGGCGCCGGCCACGGGCCCGGACGCCACCCTGGTGCTGGGCGTCAACGACGACGCGTACGACCCCGAGAACCACACGGTGATCTCGAACGCGTCGTGCACGACCAACTGCCTGGCGCCCGTCGCGCACGTGCTGCACGAGAGCTTCGGCATCGTGCACGGGCTGATGACCACGATCCACGCCTACACCTCGGATCAGCGCCTTCAGGACGCGCCGCACAAGGACCTGCGGCGCGCCCGTGCCGCCGCGATCAACCTGATCCCCACCTCCACGGGCGCCGCGAAGGCCATCGGCCTCGTGATCCCGGAGCTCGACGGCAAGCTGGGCGGCACTTCCGTGCGCGCCCCGGTTCCGACGGGCTCGCTCGTCGACCTCGTCTGCACGGTTGAGAAGTCCACGAGCGTGGACGAGGTCAACGGCGTGTTCAGGGAACGCGCGGACACGGGCGCTCTCGAGGGAATCCTTCAGTACACGGAGGATCCGATCGTGTCGAGCGACATCGAGCAGAACCCGTACTCGTCGATCTTCGACGCGGGCATGACGATGGTCATCGAAGGGACCTTCGTGAAGGTCTGCGCCTGGTACGACAACGAGTGGGGCTACTCGAACAGACTGGTTGACCTGACGGAGCGGGTCTTGGCGCACGCGCCGGCGCAGGCGGGCGGGTAGCCGCCGCACCGCGCTGGCCCGCATGGGGAGATGGCGGCGTTCCGCAAGAAGACGGTGCGCGACCTCGACGTGCGCGAGGGGATGCCCGTGCTCGTGCGGGTGGACTTCAACGTCCCGCTCGAGAACGGGCGCGTGACCGATGACGCCCGTATCCGCGCCGCTCTCCCCACCATCAATGAGCTGCGCGGGCGCGGCGCCGCGCTCGTGCTGTGCTCACACCTCGGCCGGCCGACCGGCCGGGACCCCCAGTTCTCGCTGCGGCCGGCATCCGAGCGGCTGGGCGAGCTGATCGGAAAGCACGTGCACCAGGCGCCCGAGGTGGTGGGCCCCGAGGTGCGGCGCGGAGTGGCCCGGCTCGAGGCCGGGGAGTTGCTGGTGCTCGAGAACACGCGCTTCGAGCCCGGCGAGACGAAGAACGACCCAGAGCTCTCGCGCGAGCTCGCCTCGCTCGCGGAGGCATACGTGAACGACGCCTTCGGCTCGGCCCACCGCGCGCATGCGAGCACGGCCGGCGTGACGGAGTTCCTGCGCCCGGCGGTGGCCGGCCATCTGCTCGAGGGCGAGGTCACCACGCTAGAAGGCCTCGTGGAGGATCCGAAGCGGCCGCTCGTGGTGGTCCTCGGCGGCGCGAAGGTCACGGACAAGGTGAAGCTCATCGAGCGCTTCCTCGAGATCGCGGACGCGATCCTCATCGGCGGCGCGATGTGCTTCGCGTTCTTCAAGGCGCAGGGCAAGCCGATCGGCGACTCGCTGGTGTACGAGGAGGGCGTGGAGGTGGCGCGCGACGTGCTCGAGCTCGCCGAGCGGTCGAGCTGCCGGCTCCTCCTGCCGCTCGACCTCGTGCTCGGCAAGAGCTTCGACGCCGCGACCGAGCGCAGGGAACTCGACGGCACCGACGTGCCGGATGGCTGGATGGGCCTCGACGTCGGGTCGAAGACGGGGGACGCGTACGCACGCGAGATCGCGGGCGCCGGCAGCGTCTTCTGGAACGGGCCGATGGGCGCCTTCGAGCTGGACCCGTTCGCCGCCGGCACGCGCTCGCTCGCCGAGGCGGTGGCCGCGGCGCCCGGCACGACGATCGTGGGCGGCGGCGACAGCGCGGCGGCGCTCGCCGAGTTCGGCCTGGCGGACAAGGTCACGCACCTGTCCACGGGCGGCGGCGCCTCGCTTGAACTGCTCGAGGGCAGGGAACTCCCGGGGGTGGAGGCTCTGGACGATGCCTGAGCGCACCCCGTACATAGCCGGCAACTGGAAGATGTTCAAGACGATCGCGGAGGCGCGCGCGTTCGCGAAGGACTTCCGGCCGCGCGCGGAGGGCGTCGAGGGGGTGGACGTCGGGCTATGCGTTCCCTTCACGGCACTCGCGGCGACCGTGGAGGAGTGCGACGGCAGCGGCATCAAGGTCTGCGCGCAGAACATGCACTACGAGCCCGAGGGCGCTTACACCGGCGAGGTGTCTCCGCCGATGCTCACCGAGCTCGGCGTGAACGGGGTGGTGCTCGGGCACTCGGAGCGCCGCCAGTACTTCGGCGAGACCGACCGCGCGCTTCAGGACAAGGTCCCGGCCGCGCTCGCCGCGGGCCTCGAGCCAATCCTGTGCGTGGGTGAGAGCGAGGAGGAGCGGGAGGAGGGCGAGACTGAGCGCCGGCTTCGCCACCAGGTGCAGGAGGCACTCGAGAAGGTCGACGCCGCGGACCTCGGGAAGGTCGTGATCGCGTACGAGCCGATCTGGGCGATCGGCACCGGCAAGGTCGCCACGAGCGAGCAGGCGCAGGACGCGATCGCCTTCATCCGGGCGCTCGTGGGCGACCGCTCGAAGGAAGCTGCCGAGGTCGTGCGCGTTCTCTACGGCGGCAGCATGAAGCCCGACAACGCCGCCGAGATCCTCGCCCAGCCCGACGTGGACGGCGGGCTGGTGGGCGGCGCGAGCCTGGACCCGGAGAGCTTCGCGGCGATCGTGCGGGCCGCGGTCAACGCCAAATGAGTCTGCCTGAGGGGCCGGGCAAGCCCCCGGTGCCGGCGGTGTGCCTCGTGGTGCTCGACGGCTGGGGATGCGCGCCCGACGGGCCCGGCAACGCCGTATCGCAGGCGAAGACGCCGGTGTTCGACGAGCTCTGGGAGCGGCATAGGCACACGCAGCTCACCACCTGCGGGCGCGCGGTGGGGCTGCCCGAGGGGCAGATGGGCAACAGCGAGGTCGGTCACCTCAACCTCGGTGCCGGCGCGGTTGTGCGGCAGGACCTCACGCGCATTCAGGACGCGATCGAGGACGGCTCCTTCTTCGACAACCCGGTGCTGAAGAAGATCTGCGCCGCCGGCAGAGAGAGCGGTCGGCTGCATCTCCTCGGGCTCGTGTCCAAGGGCGGTGTGCACTCCGGATTCGAGCACCTGCGCGCATGCATCGAGATGGCCGCGCGCGAGGAGGTGCCGGACATCGTCCTGCACGCGTTCACCGACGGCCGCGACACCGCGCCGGACTCCGGCGCCGGCTACGTGGCGGAAGCCGAGGGATGGCTGCGCGAGGCGGGCGGCCGGATCGCCACCGTCACCGGCCGCTACTACGCGATGGACCGCGACAAGCGCTGGGACCGCACCAAGCTCGCCTACGACGCGATCGTGCACGGCGAGGCGGACACGCCACATGCCGATAGCGGCGAGGAGGCGGTGCGCGCGGCATACGAGCGCGAAGAGACCGACGAGTTCATCAAGCCCACGCTCGTGGGCGAGGAGGGTCAGATACGCGACGGCGACGCCGTCCTCTTCTTCAACTTCCGCCCAGACCGCGCGCGGCAGCTCACGCAGGCTCTGGCCGAGCCGGACTTCGCGGAGTTCGACCGCGGCGACGTGCCGAAGATCGCGTACGCCTCGCTCACCGAGTACCAGGAGGACTGGGGCTACGACGTGGCGTTCGCGCCCGACCGCCCGACCGTGACGCTCGCCTCCACGCTGGCGGACGAGGGAGCGGCGCAGCTGCACGTGGCCGAGACCGAGAAGTACGCGCACGTCACCTACTTCTTCAACGGTGGCGAGGAGCACGAGTACCCGCGCGAGGACCGTTTCCTCGTGGACTCGCCGCGCGACGTGCCCACGTACGACCACAAGCCCGAGATGAGCGCGCGCGCCGCGGCCGACACGTTCGCCCAGCACTGGGGCGAAGGCGACTACCGCTTCGGGATCATCAACTTCGCGAACCCCGACATGGTCGGCCACACCGGCGTGATCGAGGCCGCCGTGAAGGCGGTCGAGACCGTGGACGAGTGCCTCGCCACCGTGGTCGAGGCGGTGCACGCGAAGGGCGGCGCATGCGTGATCACGGCCGACCACGGCAACTGCGACCACATGCTCGAGGACGACGGCAGCCCGAACACCGCGCACTCGCTGAACCCCGTGCCGCTGGTCGTCACCGCCGACGTGCCCGGCCTGCGCGACGGCGGCATCCTGGCGGACGTGGCCCCGACGGTGCTGGAGCTGCTGGGGGAGAAGCAGCCGGAAGAGATGACCGGGCAGTCGCTGGTCAGCAAGCAGCCTACCGCGAAGCAAAGTTGACAATTAGAGACTTAGGTTTCTATACTCCAGGGCGCTGGTATTCCACTGTCATCCACGGAGGTGGCAAATATGGCCCTTTTGATGAAGCCAGAGCCGTTTTCGACTGAGATCAACCGGCTCTTCGACACCCTCTTCGAGTCTCCGAGCGTGAATCGCACCCAGCGCTGGGCGCCTGCGATGGACCTCGTCGAGGCGGAGGATCACTTCCTGCTGAAGGCGGACCTTCCCGGCCTGACCGACGACGACGTCTCGATCGAGGTGCAGGACAACGTTCTCACCGTGTCCGGTGAGCGCAAGGCCGAGCACGAGCGCAAGGAGAAGGGGTTCTACCGCCTGGAGCGTTCGTTTGGCCGCTTCAGCCGCTCGCTCACGCTGCCTGAAGGCGTGAACGCCGACGCGATCAGCGCATCCTTCGACAAGGGGGTGCTCGAGGTGACCATTCCGAAGCCTGAGGAGCGCAAGCCGCGCCGGATCGCGATCGGTGCGAACGGCAACGGCAAGCCGGCCACGCTCGAGGGAACGGCCTCAGAGAAGTAAGCGGCGCTCGCCCGCTCGCGACACTAGTCTCGGGCGGGCGATGAGCTCGTTCAGGATCGACGCCCGCGACGGCTCCGCCCGAGCGGGCGTTCTTGTTACGCCGCATGGCGAGATTCACACGCCGGCGTTCGTCCCCCTCGCCACGAGCGCGACGGTGAAGACGCTGCATGCCGCGGAGGTCGCCGCGCTCGGCTACGAGATGGTGCTCGGCAACACCTTCCACCTCTTCATCCGGCCCGGGCACGAGCACATCGCACACATGGGCGGGCTGCACGAGTTCATGGCCTGGCGGCGTCCGATCATCACGGACTCGGGCGGGTTCCAGGTGTTCTCGATGGGCCACGGCTCGGTGGCGGACGAGATCAAGGGCCGCCGCGGCCAGCGCGAGAGCCGCATCCTGTCGATCGACGAGGAGGGCGTGCGCTTCCAGTCGTATGACGACGGCAGCGAGCGCTTCATGGGACCCGAGACTTCGATGGAGGTGCAGGCGAAGCTCGGGTCCGACATCGCGCTCGCGTTCGACGAGTGCACGCCGTTTCACGTCGACCGCGAGTACACGGCGCGCTCCACCGCCCGCACGCACCGCTGGCTCGACCGTTGCATCGACTGGCAGCGGGCGAACGCGCCGGAGGGTCAGATGCTCTTCGGGATCGTGCAGGGCGGGGTGTACGAGGACCTGCGGATCGAGTCGGCCGAGCGGGTGGCGTCGTCAGACGTCGACGGGGTTGCCGTGGGTGGCTCGCTCGGGCAGGAGAAGGCGCAGATGCACGAGGTGGTGGAGTGGGCGCTCCGCCCGGTGCGCGAGGAGCAGCCGCGGCACCTCCTAGGCATCGGCGACGTGGACGACATCCTCCACGCCGTCGCCGCCGGCATCGACACCTTCGACTGCGCCACGCCCACGCGCCTCGCGCGCCATGGCACCGCGCTCGTGCCGGATCCGGAAGCGCGCTGGCGGCTCGACCTCACCAAGCCGGAGTGGCGAGAAAGCCGTGATCCGATCGCCGCCGGGTGCCCCTGCCCGGCGTGCCAGGAACACACGCGCGGCTACCTCCACTACCTCGCGCGCGCGAAGGAGCTCACCGCCGCGCGGCTCATCAGCCTCCACAACCTCACGTTCATGGGGCTGCTGATGAAGCAGATCCGCGACACGATCCAGGAGGGGGAGTTCGCTTCCTACTCCGCGCTCGTGCTGTCCGGTCAGGGCCCATACTGACCTGCGACCAGCGACCTATTTCTCGTTGTCCTGAATCAGCTGCTTCAGGCCGTTGACCTGGCCATGAACGTCGCCTGAGTTCACGGGGCCCTTGTTCGCCCCGCCACCGTTCGTAGCGATCAGGATCACGGCGACGATCGCGAGGATCACCGCGAGCGCGATCACGAGCCGGCGGATGCCCTGGCCGCGACTCTGCTTGCGCCGAGCGGGCTGGCGCTCGCGCGCGGCCGGCATCGGCGCGGGCACCGGATCCATCATGCCCGTGCGCGGAGGCAGCGGGTCGACGCGTCCCATCTGCGTGCGCGGCATCGCCTGAGTGGCGTCCGGGTCGACGGCGCCCGCGCCGAGCACGCCGGTGCGCTCGAGCACCTGGGTCACCTCGCCGTCGTCGCCGCGCAACCCGGCCTCCATCGCCTGAGCCATGTCGAGCGCCGTCGAGTAGCGCGCCGCAGGATCGCGCTCTAGGCAGACGCGGATCGCCCGGTCGAGCGCCTCGGGCACCTCCGGGCGGAACGCGCGGATCGAATCCGCCGATTCGCTCTGCTGCTTCAGAGCAAGCTCCGTGAGCGACCCGTACTCGTGCGGCAGCCGCCCGGACAGGAACTGGTACGCACACACGCCGAGCGAGTAGATGTCCGATGCCGGCGTGGACTCGGCGCCGGTGGCCTGCTCGGGGGACAGGTACGCGGCTGTGCCGAGCACCGAGCCCACCTGGGTGATGCGCGTCTGCTCGGCCGCCTTGGCGATGCCGAAGTCCGCGAGCTTCGCCGCGCCCGTGTCGCTCGAGATCAGCAGGTTGCC
>JAICJR010000073.1 GCA_025928345.1 Thermoleophilaceae bacterium
CTACTTCGAGCGCATGGCGGACTGCGTGGACATCCAGCAGGCCGACGTGACGCGCTGCGGCGGGATCACGAATCTGCTGCGGGTGGACGCGCTGTGCAAGGCACGCGCGATTCCCTTCTCCGCGCATTGCGCTCCGGCGATATCCGCGCACGCCTGCTGCGCGATGGAGACGCTCGTGCATCTCGAGTACTTCCACGACCACGTCCGCATCGAGTCGATGCTGTTCGACGGCACGCTTTCGCCGGAGGACGGGTATCTCCAGGCGGATTCATCTCGCCCCGGGCTCGGGCTCGAGCTGCGGCGCGACGTAGCGGAGGAGTACGCGGTTTGAAGAAGGCAATGGTGAAGGCGCAGAAGAACCTGCTGACCGGCCGGTTCCAGAGGACGCTGTCGGCGCTCACGGCGTTCAGCGCCGTCGGGCTCGGCTTCGAGATCTATCTCGAGCACTACAAGGGGTCGTTCGGCGACAAGTGGATGTGGACGCCGATCTTCCTCACGCCCCCGCTCACTGCCGCCGGGGTGGCGGGGGTGTTCAGCGAGAAGCACGCGCGGACGACGCTGCCGGCGATCTCAGCCGTCTACACGCTCGACGGGTTGATCGGCATGTACACGCACCTGCGCGGCGTCTACCGCAAGCCGGGCGGCTTCCACGAAGCGACATACAACCTGGTGATGGGGCCGCCGCTTTTGGCTCCCGGCAGCCTGGCCCTGGTGGGGGGTATGGGGCTCGTAGCCGCGCTCGCCCGGAGGGAGAAGTAGGCGATGGCAAAGCATTTCCGCAGCGGCGATGCGGGCCATCTCCCCAACCAGCGCAAGAGCGGCGGAATCGGGCCGCCGGATGAGCTGCCGCGGCAGCGCAGGGGAACGACGCCGCAGATGTACGGGCGCTACCCGGACTGGGATGTGCTCTCGCAGCAGGGCCACTGGGACATCGTCACCCGCAACGTCGTGCTCGATCGCGTGCAGAAGGTGCCGCCCTTCCGCTTCTTCAACGAGGAGGAACGGCGCACGCTCAAGGCATTCTCCGACCGCGTGACCGCGCAGGACAAGGAGCCGCGCATCCCCGTGATGAGCATGGTGGACGCCAAGCTCGACGCCGGGGAGCTCGACGGCTACCAGTTCGCCGGCATGCCCGACGACCGCGACGTGTGGCGGATCGTCGCGCGCGGACTCGACGAGACGGCGCGCGAGGCGGGCGGGCACGACTTCGCCTCGCTGTCCGAGGAGGCGCAGCGGCAGATCGTGGGGCGCATGGCCGACGGCGAGCTCGAGGGCGGCTCCTGGGAGGAGCTGGACGTGTCCAAGGCGTGGAGCGTGGTCACGCGCCACATCCTTTCCGCCTTCTACTCGCACCCGTGGGCCTGGAACGAGATCGGCTTCGGCGGTCCGGCCTACCCGCGCGGCTACGCGGCCTTCGGCGTGGGCACGAAGGAGCACTGGGAGCCGGATCCCGCCTTCGATGTCGACCCGGTGACCGACACGCAGGATCGCGGGCTCGAGTGAAGACGCCGCGCAACATCTTCAAGGGGTCGATCCGGCCGCCGGACAACGACTCCGCCTTCATCCTCCACCCGCACAAGCGCGGCGTGCCGAACGTCGGCCGCATGGCGCATTACCGCGACGACGACGAGGTGGACATGCTCATCGTCGGCTGCGGCGCCGGCGGGGGCGTGCTGTCGCAGCGGCTGGCGCGCAGGGGCTGGCGCGTGGTGGTGCTCGAGCGCGGCCCGTTCTGGGATCCGGACCGCGACTGGGTTTCCGACGAGGCCGGCTCGCACAAGCTCTACTGGACCGACAAGCGGATCGTGGGCGGCAGCGATCCGGTGCAGATGGGCAAGAACAACTCGGGCCACGGGGTGGGCGGCTCGATGGTGCACTACGCCGGCTACACCCCGCGCTTCCACCCGTCCGACTTCGAGACATATACACGCGACGGCGTGGGCGCCGACTGGCCGATCTCCTACTGGGACCTCAAGGAGCACTACGAGCGCTGCGAGGCGGAGCTGCCCGTGGCCGGTCAGCACTGGCCCTGGGGCGATCCGCACGGCTACCCGATGGGCCCGCACCCGATCGGCGGCTCCGCCGAGGTGGCGTGGAAGGGCGCGGAGGACTGCGGCATCGAGATGCGCGTGGGGCCCGTGGCGATCACCAACGGCGCGTTCGGCAACCGGCCGCACTGCATCTACCGGGGCTTCTGCCTCGAGGCCTGCAAGGTCAACGCCAAGGGCAGCCCGCTGATCACGCACGTGCCGGACGCGATCGAGCACGGCGCCGAGATCCGCGCCGACTGCATGGCGATCCGCGTGGAGTACGACGAGTCCGCCGGCCGCGTGACGGGAGTGACGTACCTGCGCGACGGCCAGGAGCACTTCCAGCGCGCCGCCGCGGTGGCGGTGGCCGGCTACTCGATCGAGACGCCGCGCCTCCTACTGAACTCGAAGAGCGCGCGGTTCCCGAACGGCCTCGCCAACAGCAACGACCAGGTGGGACGCTACGTGATGGTGCAGGGCGCATCGCAGACCGCCGCGCGCTTCGCCGAGCCGATGCACATGTACAAGGCGCCTCCGCCGGAGGTCTCCTCCGAGCAGTTCTACGAGACCGACGAGTCGCGCGGGTTCGCGCGCGGTTTCAGCATCCAGACGGTCTCCCCCATGCCGATCGGCTGGTCCGAGCACGTGATCGCGGATGGCCACTGGGGCTACGCGCTGCGCGAGTACATGCGCGACTACATCCACTGGACGGTGCTTGGCGTGCTCAATGAGCTGCTCCCGCACCCCGAGAACCGCGTGACGCTCACCGACGAGCCCGACCAGTACGGAATGCCTATCCCGCGCTTCGACTACTCGCAGTCAGACAACGACCGCGCGAACATCGCCTACTCGAAGAAGGTGATCCAGGACATCTGGGAGCACGCCGACGCGCAGGACACGCTGACGATCGACCGCTACGCGCACCTCGTGGGTGGCTGCCGGATGGGCGACGACCCGGACGAGAGCGTGGTGAACTCGGATCACCAGTCCTGGGAGGTGCCCAACCTCTTCATCACGGACGGCAGCGTTATGCCCACGCAGGGCTCGGCGAACCCGGCCCTGACGATCATGGCGCTGGCCTCGCGGCTGGCGGACAGGCTCACTAGTAAGCGCGTCGACGCACAGGGGTTGAGGGCCGTCCCTTCGGGGTAGAGGAAGCGAGGTTTGGACACCCGGGGGCGAGACCTGAGAGGCAAACGAGCCGCTCCGGCGGGGTCTCTCGTACGTCGCCTCCTCCTCCTCGCCGGGCTCGGCTGCGCGCTGCTCCTCATCGCCGGCTGCGGCCAATCGCAGGGCGGGCAGTCCACGCTCCACCCCGCGAGTGACCAGAGCCGCAAGATCCTGCACCTCTTCTGGGGGATGCTCGCTGCGGCCGTCGTGGTGTTCATCGGGGCGGTGGTGCTGCTCGCGATCTCCTACAGGCGCCGCAACCGCGAGGGCATCCCGCTGGTGGAGGCCGAGAACGAGAAGGCGGTCTCGAGCGGGCTGGTGGTGGCGTTCGGGATCGTCATCCCGGTGGCCTGCCTGATCGTCCTCTTCTTCATCGCGAACATCGGCGTGGTGAAGGCCACGGACGCCCCGGCGCCCGGCCAGACGAAGATGAACGTGACCGTGATCGGCCACCAGTGGTTCTGGGAGGTCCGCTACCCCGGCAGCGCCGCAGTCACGGCCAACGAGATCCACATCCCGGTGAAGACGCCGGTGAACGTGACGCTCAAGACGGCGGACGTGATCCACAGCTTCTGGGTGCCGGAGCTGAACAAGAAGGTGGACATGATCCCCGGGCACCCGAACACGCTCGAGCTCTACGCCGACCACGTGGGCATGTACCGCGGGCAGTGCGCCGAGTTCTGCGGGCTCCAGCACGCGCACATGTCGATGGCGGTGTACGCGGACCCGCCGGCCAAGTTCCGCGCCTGGCTGGCGAACATGGCGAAGCCGGTCGCGCCGCCCGCGAGCCCCCAGGCGAAGGCGGGCGAGCAGGTGTTCCTCACGCAGCAGTGCGCCAGCTGCCACACGATCCGCGGCACGTCAGCGCGCGGCACGATCGGGCCTGACCTCACCCACCTCCAGACGCGCAACACCCTCGCCGCACTGACGATCCCCAACCGCAAGGGCTACCTGGGCGCGTGGGTGATCGACCCGCAGCACTTCAAGCCCGGGAACAAGATGCCGGGGCTCAACCTCAGCGGGGCGCAGTTCAGCAACCTGCTCACGTTCCTCGAGGGGCTGAAGTAGATGGCCACGGTCAGCACCCCCGAAACCATCCGCCGCCTTCATCGCCTCGATCGGATCTGGCAGGAGCGGCCGGGCGTGCTCGGCTGGCTCACCACCACCGACCACAAGCGGATCGGAATCCTCTACCTGTTCACGTCGCTTGCGTTCTTCGCGGCGGGCGGCACCGAGGCGCTGCTCGTGCGCACGCAGCTCATCACGCCCAACGGGAGCACCCTCTCCCCCGCCGCCTTCAACACCACCATGACGATGCACGGGGTGACGATGATCTTCCTCTTCGTCATCCCGATCTCGACGGGCGCGTTCGGGAACTACCTGCTGCCGCTGATGATCGGGGCGCGGGACATGGCCTATCCGCGCCTCAACGCCTTCTCCTACTGGGTGTTCCTGGGCTCCGGGCTGTTCATGTACGTCGGCGTGGCCACCGGGAACGGGCCGAACGCCGGCTGGTTCGACTACATGCCGCTCTTCTGCTACGCGTTCCTGGCGGTGTCGTTCGCGCTCGTGTTCGCGCTGCCGGCTCTCAGCGTGGACTGCCTGTTCCTCGAGCTGGACAGGCGGCTCGGATTCAACTTCTTCAACGTCGGGCACGGCGGCAACGTGCTGCTGTGGCAGCACCTGTTCTGGATCTTCGGCCACCCCGAGGTCTACATCATCATCCTGCCGGCGTTCGGCATCGCGACGTCGATCATCCCCACCTTCACGCGCAGGCGGATGGTCGCGTTCCCGATGGTGGCCCTCGCGGAGATTCTCGTGGCGTTCATCGGCTTCGGAGTGTGGGCGCACCACATGTTCTCCGTCGGCCTGCCGACGATCACCACGATCTACTTCGCGGCGGCCTCGATGATCGTCGTGATCCCGAGCGCGATCCAGCTGTTCGCGTGGCTCACCACGCTCGTCACCGGAAAACCGACATTCACGACGCCGCTGCTGTGGATCATCGGCTTCATCGTGTTCTTCATCATCGGCGGGCTGTCCGGGATCATGTTCGCCGCGATCCCGTTCGATCAGCAGCTGACGGACACCTACTTCGTCGTCGCGCACTTCCACTTCATCATCTTCGGGGCGGCCGTCTTCCCGCTCCTCGGCGGGATCTACTACTGGTTCCCCAAGGTCACGGGCCGGATGTACAACGAGCCGGCCGGGCAGGCCAGCTTCTGGATCACGGCCCTGGGCTCGGCGCTGACCTTCTTCCCCATGCACATCGTCGGCCTGCTCGGGATGCCGAGGCGCGTGTACACGTACCCGGCGAACGTGGGCTGGGGGCCGTACAACCTGTCGGAGACGATCGGCTCCTACATCCTCGCGGCGGGGCTCGTGCTGATGGTGGTCAACCTCGTGTGGAGCTACTTCCGCGGGCCCGCGTCCGGGCCGAATCCGTTCGGCGGCGCGACGCTCGAGTGGTCGATCCCCTCGCCGCCGCCCGAATACAACTTCCCCGTCATCCCGACGGTCTCGAGCGCCTACCCGATGTGGGATGTGGAGGACCGCGAGCACGACGTCGACAAGCTCAACCGCGGCGAGATGGTGCTCGATCAGGGGCACGAGACCCCGGCCAGCACGACGCTCGACGGCTACTTCGACGAGATCCTCGACATGCCGTCGAACTCGCCGTGGCCCGTGGTCACGGCCCTGATGATCACCGGCGTCTTCGCGATGATCCTGACCGGCCACCTGGTGGCGATGTCCGTGTTCCTCGGCCTGTTCGCGCTCTCGGTGATGGGCTGGCACAGCGTGGAGCCGCGGGAGGCCTAGATGAGCGAGGTCACGCGCAGCATGGAGGCCACCAGCGGAGCCGGCGCGGCGCGCGTCGACCGCAGGCGCAGGGCCCTGCCGAACGGCGTCTGGGGAGTGGCGCTCTTCATCGCCACCGAGGCGGCGCTCTTCGGCACGCTGTTCGCCACCTACTTCTACTTCCGGTTCAACTCACCGCACTGGCCGCCGCAGGGAGTGGAGAACCCGAAGGTCGCGCTGCCGCTGATCCTCACGGCGATCCTCGTGTCCACGACGATCCCGGTGTTCTTCGCCGGCCGCGCCGCGCGCGCTGGCAACGCGCGCCTCGCATGGATCCTCTTCTTCGTCGCGCTCCTCATCCAGGGCGGCTACTTCGGGGTGCAGGTCCACGAGTTCCTCGGCGACCTCCAGAAGTTCCCGCCCTCGGAGTCCGCTTACGCGTCGATCTACTTCACGCTCCTGGGCGCGCATCACGCGCACGTGGTCGTGGGGATGCTCATCGAGGTCTGGGTGCTCGGCAAGCTGCTCGGCGGCATCACCAACTACCGGCTGATCGGCGTCCGCGTGGCGACCTACTACTGGTACTTCGTCAACCTGCTCGCGATCGGCGTGGTGTTCACGCAGATCTATCCGGCGCTATGAAGGCGAACCGGAAACTCGAGCTCACGATGTGGCTGGGGGTGCTCGGCGCTCCGATCGTGTGGGCCTGCCAGCACGTGTTCGGCTTCGGCGTGACGCAGGCGGGCTGCAGCATCGGGAGCAAGACCTGGAACGTCCCGATCGACACCTGGACCGCGATCGCGACGTCCCTGGCAGGCCTGCTGGCGATCGTGGGTCTCGTGGCGTCGGTACTCGCCTATCGCGCCGTGCGCGACGCGGACATCGACACGGGGCCGCCCGACGGCCGCATCTACTTCATGTCGATCTGCGGGATCGTGATCAGCCCGCTCTTCCTCGCGATCATCCTGATGAGCGGGATCGCGACGCTCGTGCTGTCGAACTGCCATCAGGGATGAGACGAGCGCGGATCGCCATCGCGGCCACGCTGCTGGTGCTCGCGCTCGCCGCGGTCGCGTATGCGCAACTGCCGAGCGGAATCGCGCGGCCGGACAACGAGCAGAACCTGTCGACGCAGGAGCTCGGGGCTCAGCTCTACGCGGGCAACTGCGCCTCGTGTCACGGCATAGCCGGCCGCGGCGTGGCGGTTCCCGGCGCGACGCGAGGGGCCGGCAACATCAAGGGCCAGGGCCCGTCGCTCGTGGGCGTGGGCGCGCAGGCCGCGCACCTGTATCTCACCACCGGCTTCATGCCGCTGTCGAACCCGCACGAGCAGCCCTGGCGCTCGCGCGTCCTCTTCAACCGCAGGGAGCTGGCCTCTCTCATCCAGTACGTGGCGTCGCTCGGCAAGGGCCCGCCGATCCCGCATCCCAGGCCGGAGACGGGAGACGTCTCGGAGGGCATGCACCTCTTCACCAGCCACTGTGCCGGCTGCCATCAGGTCGCGGCCGAGGGCGGGTACGTGACCGACGCGCGCGTGCCGCTCATCAAGGAGGACACGCCCACGCAGATCGCCGAGGCCGTCCGGGTCGGGCCCTACCTCATGCCCAAGTTCTCGAAGAAGTACATATCCGACCGGCAGCTCAACTCGATCATCGCCTACCTCCAGGCCACCAAGCAGCCGCGTGACATTGGCGGCTGGGGGATCGGCCACATCGGGCCGGTGCCGGAGGGGATGGTCACCTGGTTCATCGCCGCGGTCGCGCTGATCGCTCTGTGCGTGCTGATCGGCGAGAGGTTGCGGGGCACGGTATGAGGCGGCTGAGGTTCCTGTCGTTCTGGCTCGGCGCGCTGATCGGCGCGCTCACCGGCAGGGGCAGGCGCAAACGGATCGTGGAGGAGGGCTCGGAGTCGCCCGGCGCGGAGCTGGCGGTCGTGGGCCTCTTGCTCCTCTCGGCGGTCTTCGCCATCGGGTTCGTCGTGGTGCTCGCCACCGGAAGCTGGCCGAATCGCACCCAGTACGAGGGCATAGCGCTCGGCGGCTCGCTGCTTTTGATGGCCTTCGCGCTCATCCTCGTCAGCAAGAAGCTCATCGTCACCGAGCAGAACGAGGAGGACTACCCCGAGCCCGAGCACCCGGAGGAGCAGGCCGAGGTCACTCAGATAGTGCGCGAGAGCGGCAGCCGCTTCACGCGCAAGCGCCTTGTGAAGGGAGCCTTTGCGGCGGCCGGCGGCGCGCTGGGGGTCGCCGCGATCGCGCCGGCCATCTCGTTCGGCCCGGCGCTCGACCCGTTCGAGCTCAACTGGACGCCGTGGAAGCGGGGCAAGCGCCTAGTGACCGAGGACGGAGCGCCGTTGAAGGCATCCGACATCGAGATGGAGACCTTCTACACGGCCTACCCCGAGCACTCGGCGCGCGACAACATCGCCGCACCGGTGGTGATCGTGCGCCTCCAGCCGCGCGCGCTGAAGCTGCCGCGCTCCCGCCGCAACTGGGCGCCGCAGGGGATCGTGGCGTACTCGAAGATCTGCACCCACGCGGGCTGCGCCATCGCGCTCTATCGCAAGCCCACCTTCCCGCCCGTGCAGCCGGACCCGGCGCTCGTCTGTCCCTGCCACTACTCGACCTTCGATCCCGCCGCCGGGGGCAAGGTGCTGTTCGGGCCCGCGGGCAGGAACCTCCCGCAGCTCCCGCTGATGATCGACAGCGCCGGCCACCTGCGGGCGGCGGGCAACTTCTCCGGCCCGGTCGGCCCCTCCTGGTGGGGCGTGCGCATGAAGGGCCCGATCACCCAGGACCGCTGATGATCCGCCGAGCCGTCCGTTTCATCGACACACGCGCCGGTGCCGCGCCGTTCATCAAGGCGACGCTGCGCTACGTGTTCCCAGACCACTGGTCGTTCCTGCTCGGCGAGGTGGCGCTGTACGCGTTCATCGTCTTGGTGGCCACCGGCACCTACCTCACCTTCTTCTTCCACCCGAGCCTGGCGGACACCGTGTACCACGGCACCTACGCGCCGCTGCGCGGGCAGAAGATGAGCGAGGCCTACAAGTCGGTGGTGGACATCTCCTTCCACGTGAAGGCCGGCCTGCTCATCCGCCAGACGCACCACTGGGCGGCCAACGTGTTCGTGGCGGCGATCGTCCTCCACCTGATGCGCATCTTCTTCACCGGCGCGTTCCGCAAGCCGCGCGAGCTCACCTACATCATCGGCATCCTCATGCTGTTCGCGACGCTGCTCGAGGGCTACGCGGGCTACTCGATGGTGGACGACCTGCTGTCCGGCATGGGGCTTGCGATCGGGTACGGGGTGGCGCTGTCGCTCCCCTTCGTCGGCGGCAATCTCGCCCTCCTCATCTGGGGCGCGCCCTATCCAGGCGACCCGTCGTTCGAGTCGCGGCTGTTCATCGCGCACGTGTTCATCCTCCCGGTGCTGATCGGCACCCTGATCGCGGTCCACCTCACGCTGGTCGCCTCGCGCCACCACACGCAGTTCCGCAAGGAGAAGCGCATGACCAACCGCCGACTCGTCGGGGTGCCCACGTTCCCGGGGCAGGCTCCGCGCTCGCTGGGGCTGATGCTCGGGGTGGCCGGAATCCTGCTGCTCCTTGGCGGTCTCATCCAGATCAACCCGATCTGGCTGTGGGGTCCCTACCACCTGGCGCAGGGCACGAACGGCGCGCAGCCGGACTGGTATCTCGGCTGGCTGATCGGCGCGCTGCGGCTCGTGCCGCACTTCGACGTGACGATCGGCAGCTACACGCTCGTGCCCAACCCGTTCTGGGGCGGCGCGCTGTTCCCGCTGATCGTGATGGGCGTGCTGCTGGCGTGGCCCTGGCTCGAACGGCGCTTCAGCCCGCAGCGGGGCTTCCACAACCTGCTCGACCGCCCGCGCGACGCGCCTGGGCGCACCGCCTTCGGGGTCGCGTTCTTGCTCTGGGTGTTCCTGATCTTCTTCGCCGGCGCCGCCGACCGGATCTACCTGTTCCTCGGCTGGAGCTATCAGGAGCAGATCTGGATCTACCGCGGGCTCGTGTGGGTGCTGCCGGTGATCGCGTTCTTCGTCACCCGCAGCGTCTGCCGCGAGCTGCAGGCGATCGAGCGGGTGGAGGAGGTTCGCGAAGCGGCCGAGGCGGAGGCGCAGGCCGCCAGCGCCTGACGTACGTCTAGCGGCGGCCGGCTCCCGCCGGCTCGCGCTCCCCACGCACCGCCGCGAACAAGGGCGGAGAGTCGATCGCCGGCCCCTCCCCATCGAGCCAGGTGTCGAGGTCGGGCGCCTGAAGCCGGCCGCGACCGAGTAGGACGACGAGCGCGGAGGTCGCGGCGCCCGCGAGCGCGATGCCGGCACAGATCCAGATCGCGGTCTTCGTTCCCGCCTGCGGGTTGCCGCCGACCGTCTGGGCGACGTGCAGGAGGATCGGGCCGATCATGAAGGCGCCCACTCCGCGCAGGAGCTCGATCAGCGCGAACACGCGCGGCAGCTGCGTGTTCTTCAGCGAGAAGCCCGCCGAGAAGAGAGCCGGTGAAACCGACGCTCCCACACCGAGGCCGACGACCCCGGAGCCCACGAGCACGACCGCGTCGCCTCCGTGCGCCACGCCGGTGAACACTGCCGCTCCCGCGGCCAGCGTGAGCACGCCGAGGAACGCCATCAGCGCGACGAACCGGGTGCGGAAGATCAGCCCGAACAGGAGCGCCGTTCCCACGGCCGCTCCGAACTCGGGCCAGAAGAGCATGCCGAGATGCGTCGGCGACATCTTCGTCTGAAGCGCCATCTGCACCAGCTCGACGACGGCCACCGAGGCGGCGCCCGCCGTGATCGCCACGATGATCCCCGCCACAGGGAACGTGCTCGACAGCGAGCGCATCGGCATCAGCGGGTTCTCCGCGCGGTACTCGTAGACCACGAGGAGCACCACCAGCGCGAGGCCGCCGAGCAGCGGCAGGAGCACGATCGTGCTGACGAATGGGTGGGTCTCGAGCTGGGAGGCGCCGAAGAACGCGGCGGCGCAGCCCACGCCCGCCAGCCCCTGAGCCACCCAGTCCCACGGGGCGCTCCTGTCCTGCGGCTCCTGGTCCTCGAAGGTGAGCACCACGAAGATCAGCGCGAGCAGGCCGATGCCCGCCACGACCCAGAAGAGCGGCCGCCAGTCATTTGCGCCCGCCTGCACGCCGCCGATGACGGGACCGAGCGCCACCGCGCCGAAGATGCACATGTTCATCGTCGCGGCAGTCCACGGCATCTTCCGCGAGGGCCAGCCGATCACGAGCGGCGGCACCGCCGCGATCAGCATCAGGCTCGTGCACAGGCCCTGCACGATGTGGCCGGCCACGAACAGGCCGGGCGTCCACGCGCCAGCCGCCAGCACGGAGCCGATCACGAAGAGCAGCGCGTAGAGGAACAGCATTCGCCGCCCGCGCAGGTGCACGGCGAGCTGCACGGCCGCGACGGTGCCGAAGGCGTAGGCGGCGTTCGCCATTCCGTTGGTGAGCTGCATCCCCTGCTGGCTCAGCCCAACGCTCTTCGAGATGATCGGCGCGAGCGGAGTGAGCGCGGTGCTGAGTGCGAGGTAAGGGATCAGCGCGCACACCACTAGAGCTACCGCGGCCGGGTAGCTGTTCGAGAGCGGGCCCTTCAAGCGCATTCGATAAGGCGGTCCAGCCGGATCGGCAGCTCGCGCACGCGCTTGCCGGTGGCGTGGTGCACTGCGTTCGCGATCGCCGCGGCGGTCCCCACGATGCCGATCTCGCCGATCCCCTTCGAGCCCATCGGGTTGAGCTCGTCGTCCTCCTCGTCGAGCCAGGCGGCCTCGATGCTCTGCACGTCGGCGTGCGACGGCACGTGGTACTGCGCGAGGTCGCGGTTGACGTAATCGCCGAACGCGGCGTCCATCACGCTCTCCTCGTGGAGCGCCATGCCCATGCCCATCGTCATGCCGCCGATGAACTGGGAACGCGCGGTCCTCGGGTTGATGATGCGCCCCACCGCGAACACGCCGAGGAGGCGCGGCACGCGCACCTCGCCGCTGTCCGAGTCCACGCGCACCTCCGCGAACTGCGCGCCGAAGCCGTGGCGCGCGCGCTTCTTCTGCTGCTCGATCTCCTCGGAGGTGTCGGCTTCGGCCTCGGCAGGCAGCTCGGCGTTGTCGTCGAGCTTCGCGCGCAGCGCCTCGCACGCGCGCACCACCGCGGTGCCCCACGACGCTGTGCCCATCGAGCCTCCGGCCACGCCCGCCTTGGGCAGCGCGCTGTCGCCGATCTCCACGCGCACGCGGTCCACGCTGGTGCCAAGCGCGTCCCCCGCGATCTGGGTCAGTGCGGTGCGCGCGCCGGTGCCGATGTCGGCCGCGCCCACGCGCACCACGAAGCTGCCGTCCGCCTCCGCGCGGGCGCTCGCCTGAGCGGCGCGCCGGTAGGCCGGGTAGGTCGAGGAAGCCACGCCGGTCCCCACGAGCCAGCGGCCGTCGCGGCGCACGCCGGGCGTGGGATCGCGCTCCGCCCAGCCGAAGCGCTCGGCTCCCTCGCGCAGGCAGCCCACCAGGTCGCGCGAGCTGAAAGGCGTCTCGCCGTCCTCGGGGTCCACCTGAGTGTCGTTGAGCGCGCGCAGCTCGATCGGGTCGATCCCACACGCGATCGCCAGCTCGTCCATCGCGGACTCGAGCGCGAACATCCCCGGGCACTCGCCGGGCGCGCGCATCCACGAGGGCGTGGGAACGTCGAGTCGCGCGAGCTGGTGCGTGGTGAGCCGGTTGGGCGCGGCGTACATCACGCGCGTGGCCGTGGCGGTCTGCTCCGCGAACTCCTTGAGCGTGGACGTCTGCTCCACCACCTCGTGGGAGATGGCCGTGAGGCGGCCCTCGGCATCCGCGCCGAGCCGCATCCGCTGGATCGTGGGCGTGCGGTAGCCGGTTACCGCGAACATCTGCTGGCGCGTCACGGCCACCTTCACCGGCCGCTCCACCATCTGCGCCGCCATCGCCGCGAGGATCGCCTGCGGCCGCGGCGTGCCCTTCGAGCCGAAGCCCCCGCCAACGTGCGGGGCAATCACCCGCACGCGTTCCGGCGGCAGGTCGAACACGCCGGCGATCGCGTCGCGGTGCGCGGGCGCTCCCTGGTTCGAGTCGTACAGGATCAGGTCGCCGTCCTGCCAGAGCGCCACGGTCGCGTGCGGCTCCATCGCGTTGTTGTGGAACGCCGGTGTCCGGTAGGTCACGTCCACGCTCGCTGCGGCGGACGCAAGCGCGGCCTCCACGTTGCCCTTCTCCATGTGCGCGGGGAAGCTCGGGTTGACCTTCTCGGGCGTGTACAGCTTGGGGTGGTTCTCACGCAGCACCACGTCGTGCGGCTCCTCGACATAGTCGATGCGCAGTAGGCGCTGGCCCTCGCGCGCGGCCTCCTGTGTGTCGGCCACCACCGCCGCCACGTACTGCCCGCGGTACGCCACGCGGCGGGACTGGAAGAGCGCGAGCTCGGCGTCGGCGCCGTCCGCGAGCTTGGGCGCGTTCTCGTTCCAGATGACGGCGATCACGCCCGGTTGCGCGAGCGTCTCGGACGCATCGACCGAGCGGATCTCGCCGCGCGCGATGTGCGCCTGCACGGGCTCCGCGTACGCGACGTTCTCGGGCTGGTACTCGTACGCGTAGCGCGCCTCGCCCGTCACCTTCTCGCGGCCCTCGATGCGGGCGAGCGGCGTGCCTATCGCGCGGGTCAGTGTGTCCGTGGCGGTCACGCGGCGCAGAGCTCCATCAGCGTGCGCACGATCACTGCCCGCCCGAGCGGCACCTTGAATGCGTTGTCGCGGAGCGGTCGCGCCTGCTCGAGCTCGGCGCCGGCAGCCGCGGCGAGCTCTCCTCGGTGGCGGGCTGCCCGCGCAGCGCCTCCTCGGCGCGCGCCGCGCGCCACGGCACGTGCGCCACCCCGCCGAGCGCGAGGCGGCAGTCGCGCACCACGCCATCGGCCACGTCCACCGCCACCGCCACCGACACCACAGCGAATGAGAACGCCGCGCGGTCGCGCACCTTGCGGTAGGTCGATCTTGTCGCGAACGCGAGCAGCGGGAGCTCCACCGCGGTGATCAGGTCGCCCGGCTGGAGCACGGTGTCGCGCTGCGGCTCATCGCCCGGCAGGCGGTGGAACTCGCGCAGCGGGATCGTGCGCGTGCCGCCTTCTCCCTCCACCTCCACCTCCGCGTCGAGCGCCACCAGCGCCACCGCCATGTCGGAGGGGTGGGTGGCCACACACGAGTCCGAGTGGCCGATGATCGCGAGGTTGCGGTGCTCGCCCTCGATGGCGGGGCAGCCGGAGCCCGGCTCGCGCTTGTTGCACGGCTTGGACACGTCCTGGAAGTACGAGCACCGGGTGCGCTGGAGAAGGTTGCCGCCCACGGTGGCGAGGTTGCGCAGCTGGCCAGACGCGCCGGACAGGAGCGCCAGCGAGAGCAGCGGGTAGCGCTCGCGCACCGCGCGATGGGCGGCCAGCTCGCTGTTGCGCACCGCGGCGCCGATGCGCAGGCCGCCGTCCGGTCGCTCCTCGATGCCGCGCAGCGGCAGGCGCGACACGTCCACGAGCGCGTCCGGCGTCTCCACGCCGAGCTTCATCAGGTCCACGAGGTTGGTGCCGCCGCCGAGGTACCGCGCGCCGGTGCCGCGCCGGCGTAGAGCGGCCACGGCGCCCGTCGCGTCCTCGGCGCGCTCGTAGTCGAACGGCCTCACCGCGCCGAGTCCGCGATCGCCGGCACGATGTTCATGTACGCGCCGCAGCGGCAGAGGTTGCCGCTCATGCGCTCGCGGATCTCGTCGCCCGTCAGCTCGCTGCGCTCGGCCGCAAGGTCCGGCGACACGGCGCTCGGCCAGCCTTCTTCGACCTCCGCCAGCATGCCCACCGCCGAGCAGATCTGGCCCGGCGTGCAGTAGCCGCACTGGAACGCGTCGTGCTC
>JAICJR010000007.1 GCA_025928345.1 Thermoleophilaceae bacterium
AGATCCGCGACAAGGCGCGGATCATCGCGGCGGCGATGCTGGAGGTGTCCACCGAGGACCTCGAGTGGGAGAAGGGCCGCTGGTTCGTGAAGGGCGACCCCGAGAAGGGCGCGCTGATCGAGGAGATCGCGCAGTACGCCTACAGCGGCGACGCGATGCCCGAGGGCATGGAGGGCGGCCTCGACGCTCAGGTGATCTACGACCCGCCCAACCTCACCTACCCCTACGGCGCCTACATCGCGGTGGTGGACATCGATCCGGACACGGCGCACGTGAAGGTGCGCCGCTTCATCGCCGTGGACGACTGCGGCGTGCGCATCAACCCGATGGTGGTGGACGGGCAGATCCACGGCGGCCTCGCAGAGGGCATCGGCATCGCGCTGATGGAGCTGATCTCGTTCGACGAGGAGTGCAACTGCCTCAACTCGTCGTTCATGGACTACCTCATCCCCACGGCGCTCGAGTGCCCGGACTTCGAGCTGGGCGCGACGGTCACGCCGTGTCCGCACCATCCGCTCGGCGCGAAGGGCGTGGGCGAGTCGCCGAACGTGGGCTCGCCGCCCGCGGTCGTGAACGCGGTGATCGACGCTCTCTACGAGACCCACGGCGTGGGCCACATCGACATGCCCTGCACTCCCGCGCGCGTCTGGCGGGCGATGCAGGGACGGCCCGAGCCGCCGCAGTGAGCGCGGACGAGGCAGCCGGAGAGATCCGGCGGCTCGTTCCTGACGTCGAGACGCTGGCGCAGCGCCTGGCCGGCGTCGACTACCTGGTGGACGAGGGGCTCGCCACGTCGATGTTCCTCTCGCTGCGCCTGCCGCAGCCGCTGCTGCTCGAGGGCGAGGCCGGTGTGGGCAAGACCGAGGCGGCGAAAGCGCTCGCCTCGATTTTGGAGACGCCTCTGGTGCGCCTGCAGTGCTACGAGGGCATCGACGCCGCCGAGGCGCTGTACGAATGGAACTACCCGCGCCAGCTGCTGTCGATCCGGCTGGCGGAGTCTCAGGGCGAGTCGCTCGGCGAGGAGGACCTTTTCGGGCCGGACTACCTGATCCGGCGGCCGCTGCTGCGGGCTCTCGAACATCCGGGACCGCGCCCGGCCGTGCTGCTGGTGGACGAGATCGACCGCGCGGACGACGACTTCGAGGCGTTCCTGCTCGAGCTGCTCGCCGAGGCGGCCGTGACGATCCCGGAGCTCGGGACCGTGCGTGCCACGCACCCACCGGCGATCGTTTTGACGTCGAATCGCACTCGCGACCTCCACGACGCCGTGAAGCGCCGTTGCCTCTACCACTGGATCCCCTACCCCACGCCGGAGCGCGAGGTGGAGATCGTGCGCCGGAGGGTGAAGGGAGCGTCTGAGACGCTTGCGGTGCAGGTGGCGAACGCCGTCTCGCGGATGCGCCACTCGGATGTGCAGAAGCCGCCCGGGATCGCCGAGGCGATCGACTGGCTGGCGGCGCTCGAGCTGCTCGGCGTGGAGACGCTCGACGCCGGCACCATGGACCGCACGCTCGGCACGGTGCTCAAGTACGAGGAGGACCAGGAGGTGATTCGCGCGGCAGGCCTGGAGGAGCTCGTGCGCAACAAATGAGTCGCGAGTTTCGAGTTTCGAGTGTCGAGCTGGACCTGCCGCCATTCGTCGGCGCCTTCAGCCGCCGCCTGCACGAGGCCGGGCTGCCGATCACGCCCGCTCGCGCCGCCGACTTCGCGCGCGCCCTCACGCTCGTGGAGCCGATCTCCCGCCGCCGCCTCTACTGGACCGCGCGCGGCGTGCTCGTGACCGACCAGTCGCAGGTGAAGACCTTCGACTCCGTGTTCTTTGCGGTGTTCGGGCACCGCCTTGACGACAAGCCATTCGAGCCCGAGACGACAGAATCCGCGCCTCCGACCGAAGAGCAGCCCTCCGACCTCCGACCTCCGACCTCCTCCGGCGAGGCCGAACACGGCCGCCCGTCATGGAGCCGCGCCGGCGGAGCCGCAGACGAAGAGGGAGAAGAGGCGCAGCCACAGCTGATCGCGAGCGACGAGGAGCGCCTCGCCTCGAAGAGCTTCGACGCCCTCGAGCCGGGCGAGCTGGCTCAGCTCTACCACCTGATGTCGAGCCTCGAGGTGGCCACGCCGGTGCGCCGCACGCGCCGCCACGTGACGAGCCGCCACGGCGCGAAGATCGACATGCGGCGGACGCTGCGCGGCAGCCTACGCAGCGGCGGCGACCCGGTGCACCTGCGCCACCGCGAGCGCCGGATCAAGCGCCGCCGGCTCGTGATGCTGTGCGACATCTCCGGCTCGATGGAGCCGTACGCGCGCGCGTACCTCCAGTTCCTCACCTCCGCGGTGGGAAGCGGGCCGAACGCGGAGGTGTTCGTGTTCGCCACGCGGCTCACGCGGCTCACGCGCGCGCTCTCCTCGCGCAACCCGGAACGCGCGATCCAGCGTGCGGCACAGGCGGCGCCCGACTGGTCGAGCGGCACACGCATCGGGGACGCGCTGAAGGAGTTCAACGATCGTCACGGTCGGCGCGGCATGGCGCGGGGCGCGGTGATCGTGATCCTGTCGGATGGGTGGGAGCGCGGCGATCCCGCTCTCGTGGCTCGTGAGATGGAGCGCCTGTCACGGCTTGCCCGCAAGATCATCTGGGTCAATCCGCGGATTGCGGCGAGCGCCTTCACGCCCAGCGCTGGCGGGATGGCAGCGGCGCTGCCCTACATCGATGAGCTTGTGAGCGGACATTCGTTCGCCGCGTTGCGGGCCGTGGTTCAGGCCATTGGCGAGGTCGGAGGCCGGAGGCCGGAGGTCGGAGGGGCTGGGCCCGAGCCGGTCGAGGAGGACTGGGCCTCGGCTGAGCCTGTTGCGGGCAGCTCTGTCGCCATGCCTTCTGGCTATGGGCCATCACGTGGCAATACGACGCCGGGTTGGGTCACCGATGAGTGAGACGAAGATCTGCATCTATCCGGGCTGCGAGCGGCCCGCGGTTCCGGCGGATCCGCGGGGCGGGCCGCAGCCGGCGTTCTGTGACCTCGAGGAGCACAACGCGCTGACCGCACATCAAGAGCGCCAGCGCCTGGCCAAAGAGGGTTCTACCGAGGAGAAGGAGGAAGCGAGTGGCTGACGAGGCCTACCGCGCGGTGTTCCTGCGCGTTCACCCGACGGGAAAGATGGTGCTGAGCCTGACCACCGAGTCAGATGGCAAGGAGCCGGAGTACGCGCAGCTCGTGGCGAAGGAGCTCGGCGTGCCGTCGCTCGACGTGAAGGTCGTGCCGGCGGACACCGACCGCTTCGGCGAGGGTCACGGCTACAACACGGCGCCGTCCGGCGGCACCGAGGCGGCGATCGTGAGCGCCACGGCCAAGATCCGCGAAAAGGCGCAGCTGCTCGCGAGCGCCGCGCTGGGCGCCCCGCCGGAGACGCTCACATGGAAGAACGGCGCCTTCATGAACGGCGACGGCAGCGACCCCACCCAGGTGAAGACGATCGAGGACATCGCCATGTACGCGCACGGCACAGGCGCACTGCCGCCGGGCGTGGAGGGCGGCCTCGACGGCCAGACGGTCTACCGCGACTAGGTCTCGATCCGAACCTCAACCTCGTCGGCCACCTTCAGCGCGCCGAACAGCGCCGTGTAGGGCTTCATCCCCCACTCGGTCTGCTTGACAACCGCGCTGCCCGTCACGTGGCCGTCGCCCTCCATGGCAAGGTTGAAGGTAATCGGGTGAGTGTTCTCGTTGAGGGTGAGGTCCCCGGTAACGCTCAGGTTGCCGCCGTCGGCCTTCACCTCCGTGGAGCGGAACGTGATTGGCCGCTTGAGGAGCACCTCGTCGTCGATCGTCTGGTGGATATTGGCCCGGTCGTCGTCATCGAGCGCCTTCATGCCACCCGTGCCCTCGACGACCTTGAACGAGGTCGAGTCCACTTCCAGCTCCACCTTCGGCTCGCCCGAGAGGTCGAGCGTGCCGTGCCAGGAGGTGACCTCGATGGTGAGGTCGTGGCCCGCCTTTGCCACGGCGCCCGTGCGCTTCGTGTGCACGGTCAGGCGCGCGTTGTCCGGTCCGAGCTGATGCGTGCCCTGAGTCGCCACGTTCGGCAGCTTATATTCAGTCAGGAACCTGGCTCATTCTCAACAGAGGGGACTTGCACATGGCGGTAGATCTCGACCACACCTTCACCACCGCGAAGCCGATCGACGAGAGCTTCGCCGCGATCACGGACCTCGAGCGCGTCGTGCCCGCGGTGGAGGGCGGAAGCGTGACCGAGAAGACGAGCGACGACTCGGTGAAGGCGGAGATCAGGGTGAAGATGGGCGCGATGTCGCTCACGTTCGCCGGCACCGTGGAGGTGGCCGAGAAGGACGAGGCCGAGCACCGCGCGCTGCTCGTTGTGAAGTCGCGCGAGAAGAGCGGTCAGGGCTACGCCAACGCGGACGTGGAGTTCAAGCTGAACGACGGCGGCGGCGACATCCACACCCACGCGCAGATCACCGGCAAGGCGGCGTCGATGGGCGAGGGCGTGATGGTGGGCGTGCTCGACGCGCTGATCCAAGACTTCACCACCAAGCTGCCCAACATCTGAGCGAGCGGGCGATGGCCACGGTCACGATGAAGCAGGTGCGGCCGGGCGAGGTTCCAAAGGACGGCGGGACCGCCGTGCAGGAGGATCCCGGCCGGCCCGTGTTCCGCGGCAACGGGCCGAACGACTACGTGTGCGTGGAGTGCGGCAACGTGCTCGCCGTATCGATGCACCCGGACCAGATGACCTTCCGGGTGCGCGTGAAGTGCGCCGTCTGCCGCACCATCAACGTGGCGGAGAACGACGACCGCCCGCCAGAGCAGCGCCGCCGGCGTCGGATCTGAAGCGGGCGTAGGCCGCCGCGCCGTCGCCGTCCAGCACGGCGATGCGGACGAGCGGCGGGTGGCCCATCGCGGGCGGGGCGAGGTCGAAGAGCGCGTCGTGATAGGCGCGCTCGCGGGGCACACCGCCGAAGCCGAAGGCCTTGGCGGCAAGCGAGCGCCCGGCGCGGTCAGCTTCTCCCGCGTGCTCGCGGCAGAGGGACTTGTGCTCCTCGATGTCGAAGCCGAGCGCCGCGTCCGGCGGATACAGGTCCAGCGCCGTGAGCCGGAACGAGGTGAAGTGCGAGAGGTCGTCGAGCTGGATCAGCGTGCCGCTCGGCTCGTGCACGTGCTGCACCGGCAGGAGCAGGTTCTCGCGCGCCGCGTACAGCACCGCGACGTCGCCGCCGAGGCGGGCGAAGACCGTCGCGAGTGCGCTCAGCGCGGCCTTCACCGGCTCGACTATCGACGGATCGCGCCGCGCCTTGGCCACCCGCTCGAGCCCCACGTGCCCCTGCTCGCACAGCCAATCGAAGGAACCCGGCGCGAGCTCGATCCCGTCCGTCGCGGCCGCCTCTGCAAACGCCGCCGCGGGAGCGCCCGGCGCCACGGCGCTCAGCGAGCGCGGGCCAGCTGGCGCTCGATCACGTTGCCGATCAGCTTGACCACGGCGGCCTCGCCGGTGACCTTCACGTGACCGCGCTCGTACGCGTCCACCCAGTCCTTCAGCTGGCCGTCCTTCGCGAGCTCGTTGAAGTGCGGGCGCGACACCGACACGTCGAGCCGAGCGTCGCCCGCCGGGTCCTTCGTGATCTGCGGCCCCGGCACCTCCACGCGCCAGATCGGCACGTCTCCGTGCGAGCGCAGCTCGAGGCGAATCACCAGCTTGAGTTGCTGCAGCGCGGGCACCTCGTTGCCGAACTGCTGGACAGCGCGGCCGATCAGGTCTCTGGTGTCACCCGTTGACGACGTCGCCCGATATTAGTGTCCGACCTTCAATGCCGCCTCTCGACGGACTTCGGGTGCTGGACCTCTCGCGCGTGCTGGCCGGCCCGTACTGCACGATGGTGCTCGCGGACCTCGGCGCGGACGTGATCAAAGTCGAGCGACCGGGCACGGGCGACGAGACGCGCGGCTGGGGCCCGCCGTACGCCGGTGGCGAGGCGGCCTACTACCTGTCGGTGAACCGTGGCAAGCGAAGCTGCGCGATCGACCTCGCCTCGGAAGACGGCCGCCGCCTCGCGCTTGAGCTCTGCTCGCGCGCCGACGTGGTGATCGAGAACTTCAAGGCCGGAACCGCCAAGCGGATGGGCCTCGACCGCGCGAGCGTGGCCGAGCGCAACCCGCACGTGGTCTATTGCTCGATCAGCGGCTTCGGCTCGCAACGCGAGCCCACGAGGCGGCCCGGCTACGACTTCGTGGTCCAGGCGGAGAGCGGGATCATGTCGATCACCGGCGCGGCCGATGGCGAGCCGATGAAGGTGGGCGTGGCGATGGTGGACGTACTCACCGGCCTCCACGCCGCGGTGGCGATACTCGCAGCGGTTAACCGCGGCGACGGCGACCAGATCGAGGTGTCGCTCCTGGACAGCGGGCTCGCGGCGCTCGTCAACGTGGTTTCGAACGTGCTCGTCACCGGCGAGCAGCCGCAGCGGCACGGCAACGCGCACCCGAACATCGTTCCCTACCAGTCCTTCCCGACTGCTGACGGCTGGATCGCGATCGCGGCGCCCAACGACGGCCTCTACTCAAAGCTCTGCGAGGTGCTCGGCGCGCCCGAGCTGGCGAGCGACGAACGCTTCGCCACGAATGCGAAACGCGTGGAGAACCGCGAGGTGCTCGTGTCGCTGATCGAAGAGCGCCTGGCGACGAAGTCGGCCGAGGAGTGGCTTGCGGCTCTCGAGAAGCTCGGCGTGCCGTCGGGCAAGATCCGAACCGTGCCCGACGCGCTGCGCGCAGCAGCCGAGGCAGGCGTGGCCGCCACCACCAAGGTGCCGCACCCCACCGCGGGCGAGGTGGAGCTCGTGAACTCGCCGATCCAGATCGAGTCGGGCCTGCGCCCGGCGGAGGCGCCGCCGCTGCTCGGCCAGCACACGCACGAGGTGTTGAAGGAGCTCGGCGTGGACGATGGCGAGATCGAGCGCCTGGCCGCCGCCGGCGTGGTCTCGCTTAGATGAGGCAGTGCTTGGCGGTCGCGATGTCGCAGCCGTGCGCGGGACCCGTCGGCCGGATCTTGACCGTGTAGTGCACCGACATCGACTCGGCGCAGCTCAGGATGCCGTAGTCGTTCGGCCCGCTCGGCGGCCCGACGTCCGGGCAGTCCTGGTCGAACGGCACCGGTTTGTGCGAGTTGTCCACGTTCGTGGACACGTGCAGCGTGACCGCATGCCCGTGCGCCAGCGGCCGGATCCTGTGCTGGAGCTTGTTCCAGTTGAGCATCACGCTCGCGTCAAGCGCCTGCATCTGCTGCCTTGGCGTGTAGCGCACGTCGTAGATCGGCAGGTCGTTCGCGGGGTCGATCGGCACCAGCCCGCTCGGGTCCCCGTCCCACTCGCCCTGCGCCACGTCGAGCTCGGGCGGGTTCGCGTGAATGTTGGTCGGCGTCCCGCCGGGATAGCCCAGGTAGAAGATGTCGTCCGGGTCGAGCTCCCGGTCGTCCCAGCTCACAAACGGCGGCGGCTTGTTGAAGATCGTCGCGCTCGCTGACGTGGTGGTCAGGACCGGGCAGGCGTCCTCGTTGTTCGGGTCGTCCTTCAGATAGCTCCCGCTGTACTGGTAGGACCCGCCAGACACACCGCCCTTCCCCCTGGGCGCGTTCTTCAGCACGAACCCGGTCTTGCGGAGCGGGACGATCACACGCTTGAAGGTCGCCTTCCAGGAGACGGTGCCCGTCTTCTGCTCAGTTGTGTCCTGCGCGGGACAGTTGAAGCCGGCCTGCGGCGGCTGCTGGATCTTGAGTGTCTGCGAGCCCGTGGTCTGGCCGGTAATCGTCACGACCGCACGGACCGCCGGAAAACGCGCGGAGGCCGCCGCCGGCAGAGCGAAGGCGACAGACGCGGCCGCAGCCGCCACGAGTGGGCTCTTCAACTTCGAATGCACGCGAGTCCCAGCAAACTTAACCCGGATCGCCCATCCGCGCCAGATCGCGCTAGCGTGCGCGCGTGGCCTCGCGCGCCGACTTCACCGACGAGGAATGGGCTCGCCTTCTCCGCGCCCCGCTCCTCGCCGGTATCGCCATCTCGCTGTCGGACCCCGGGGGCCCGATCGAGGGTCTCAAGGAGTCAGGTGCCGCGCTCAGGACAGCGATGGAGGTGGGGAACCAGCGCGAGTTCGGCTCGTTCGTTCGGTCGCTCTCGAACGATCTTGCTGCCAAGGCACAGCGACGCGAGAACCCGATTGCCGGCTTCGCGCCAGACCGGCGGCACGCGCTCGACCAGATTCTCGACGAGCTGCGCTCGGTCCACACGCTGCTCACCGACAAGGGCTCGCCCGAGGACATGGACGACTTCCGTGAATGGATCAGGACCAGCTCACAGCAGGCGGCGCTGGCGGCCAAAGAAGGCGGCTTCCTCGGCATCGGCGCCGAGCGGGTGAGTGAGCGCGAGCAGCAGATGCTCGAGACGCTCGGAGAGATATTCGGGGTGCCGCGGAGCTAGCGCTGCTAGATCTTGTTGCGCTTGAGCAGGGTGCGCCCGATCACCATCTTCTGGATCTCGGACGTGCCCTCCCCGATCAGAAGCAACGGTGCGTCGCGGTAGAGCCGCTCGATCTCGTACTCCTTCGAGTAGCCGTAGCCGCCGTGGATCCGCAGCGCCTCCTCCACGACCTCCTTGGCCGCCTCTGAGGCGAACAGCTTCGCCATGCCCGCTTCCAGATCGGAGCGCTCACCCGCGTCCTTCATGCGAGCTGCCTTGACCGTCAAAAGACGCGCGGCCTCCACCTTCGTGCCCATCTCGGCGAGCTTGAACTGGATCGCCTGGTGCTGCGCGATCGGCTTGCCGAACGTGCGCCGCTCCTGGGAGTAGCGCAGCGCCAGCTCCAGCGCCCGCTGCCCGAGCCCCACGCCGCGCGCCGCCACGTTCACGCGGCCCACCTCGAGCGCGTCCATCATCTGCGGGAAGCCCTTGTTCACGCCGGCCTCCTCGCCGCCCAGCACGTTCTCGGACGGGCAGCGGTAGTCCTCGAACACGAGCTCCGTGGACTCCACGCCCTTGTAGCCCATCTTCTTGATCTGAGGCGGGACGTTGAGGCCCTTGTAGTCGCCCGTGTTCTCCGCGGCGCCCGGCTCCTTCTCGCAGATGAAGCAGGTCATGCCCTTGTGCGGCGGGTCGGCGTCGGGGTCGGACTTGGCGAGCAGGAAGACGAGCCCGGCGCGCAGCCCGTTCGTCACCCACATCTTGGTTCCGTTGATCACCCACTGGTCGCCGTCCTTCTTCGCGCGCGTGGTGATCGCGGCGACGTCTGAGCCGAGGCCGGGCTCCGACAGCGAGAAGGCCGCGCGGACCTCGCCGGTGGCCATCTTCGGCAGGTACTTCTCCTTCTGCTCGTCCGTGCCGAACTTCATGAGCAGGTAGGAGCCGATGAAGTGCGTGTTGACGATGCCGGAGACCGAGATCCAGCCGCGCGAGAGCTCCTCGACGATCATCGCGTAGGTGGTGAGGTCGAGCCCCATCCCGCCGTACTCCTCGGGGATGGTCACGCCGAACAGGCCGAGCTCGCGCATCTGCTCCACGACCGCGTCCGGGAACTTGTCCTCGTGGTCGTGCTCCTCCGCGATCGGAATCACCTGCTCGTCGACGAACTGCCGCACCATCTCGGTGATCGCGCGCTGCTCGTCGGTCTTCTCGCTGTACGGCGTGGCAACTGCCAAATCGGACTCCCTGACGTCGTTGACTCGCGAGTCAGTCTACCCGCGGAGCGCATCTCACTGTCTCAGGTAGACACGCGCGACGGCCGCCGAGAGGACCTTCTTCCTCGCCGTTGTGGCACCTGGCCACTTGAGGATCACTGTGATCAGCCGGCGCTTGTTGGCGGTGAGCAGCTGCCCCTCCCCCGGAAACCAGTCGGCGTCCAGGCCCAGGCCCGCCACGCGCTGTGGTGGCGGCTCCTTTCGCACGGTGCTGAACTGCTGGGCGTCCTCCTCCACGGCGCGCTCCAGCCGGGTGAACGGCTGCGGCGAGCTGTCGATGTTGGCGATCACCGTCAGGTGCCCGGCGCGGTAGGTGCACTGGGGCTGGGCGTTGTTCCCCGTGGACTGCCGTTGCGAAGAGACGGAGGCGTGAGAGGCGCGAACCACGACCGCGCGTGCCTGCGGGAGGCATACCGATGGCGGACGGTGCGCGGTGGTGCGAGCCTGGGTGTGACCGCCGCCGCCTCCGCCGCCGCAGCCGGCAAGCAGCAACGCCGCGCACACGGAGGGACACAGCCCGCGCGAAAACCGAGGAGTCCGTGGGACGCAGGGCCGCACGCGTACGACAGTACGCGAAGTGCCCGAGGACCCCGGAGTCCGAAGGTTTGCAGCCGGCTAGAGGCCGAGCGGATGCCGCGCGTGGTAACCGCGGGTGGGACGCGGTCCGCCCCAGCGCGGGCCGCTGCCGGGGGCGGCGCCGTGCGCCTTGGCCATGCGGTCGCGCCAGCCGGTGTCGAAGCGGAGCCCGGCGATCATCATGAACGCGTGCGCCGGGTTCGTGTAGACGGTGATCCACTGGCCCTTGCCCGCCTCGCCCCAGTGCATGAAGTCGCTCGAGTCGAGCGGCGTGTCGAGCAGACCGGCGCCGTGGAGCGCGAAGCTCACAGAGCCAGAGCAGTCATAGCCCTTCGAGATGAACGACCTGTGGCCGCCGCCGAAGATGTACGGCTTGGTGACGATCTCGTTCGCGGCATTGATCGCGTCGACCACCTGCTGCGGCGCCCCGAGCGGCGGAATGGCGATGCCGCCCACGATCTTCGCCTTCGGCGTGGGCTGGAACTGCGGATCGCTCGGCGATACGCCACCGGTGGTATTTGGTGCAGGAGCCGGCGTCGTTGAGGTTTGCCCGAACGCAGCGGTGGGCAGCAACGCGCAGCAGGCCAAGACCATTACTGCGAGCAAAAGCGGTTTGTCAGCGCGCTTCGGCAAGATCTCTTTCGTACGCCTGCCGGGTTAGCTGACGGGCTCGCGCTGAAAGAGCTTGCGCGCCTCTACTTCCCCCCTGGAAGAGAGGTTCGCCCCAAAACTTGGTTCCCCGGTCCCGCTCACGCGGGTTCGGCGTGGCGGGCACTCTACAACATCGTCACGCGGAATGCCTTCGGCAGTTCTGGGCGCTTTCCTGCCGCCTACGATTCGGCGCTGATGAACTTCGCACTGGATGTGGTGGAGAAGGCTCCGCGAGCGCGCACGGCCCTCATCGCGCTGAGCCGGGACGGATCCCGCCGGGAGATCACGTTCGCCGAGGTGGCCGATCGCTCCGCGCGCCTGGCGGGCACCCTGGCCGCCCGCGGCGTGGGGCGCGGTGACGTCGTGATGACGCTCGTGGGGAACCGCCCGGAGTGGGTCTACTCAATGGTCGCGTGCTTCCGCATGGGCGCGGTGGTGCTGCCCTGCAGCGAGCAGCTGCGGCCGAAGGACCTGCGCGAGCGGATGGAGCGCGTGGACGCGCGCGCGGTCGTCGTGGACGAGCGCAACCTCGAGACCGTGGAGGCCACCGGCTTCGACGGCGAGCTGCTCGTCATTCCCGACGAGCGCTTCTTCGATTCCGATCCCCATCCGGCCGTCGATCTCTCCGCCACCGATCCCGCGCTCATCACGTTCACCTCAGGCACCTCCGGCGAGCCGAAGCCGATCCGCCACGGCCAGCGCTACCTCCCCGGCCAGCACGTGCAGGCCGAGCACTGGTTCGGCGCGCGGGAGGGTGACCTCTGCTGGTGCACGGCGGCGAGCGGCTGGTCGAAGTCCGCGCGCAACGTGTTCATCGCGCCGTGGGTGCGCGGCGCGACCGCGCTGTTGCAGGACGCGCGCTTCGACCCCGAGGAGCGGCTCGCGACCGTCGAGCGCGAGGGCGTGAACGTGCTCTGCATGGCGCCCACCGAGTACCGGACGATCGCCAAGCGCACCGAGCTGCGCGAGCTGCCGACGCTGCGCCACGCGGTGGCCGCGGGCGAGCCGCTCAACCCCGAAATCGTGCGGCTTTGGGCGGAAACCGTGAAGGTCGATATCCACGACGGCTACGGCCAGACCGAGACCGGGGCGCTCACCGGCATGCCGATCGGCCCGCCCGTGCGCCCGGGATCGATGGGCAAGCCGCTGCCGGGCTTCCGCCTCTGGATCGAGGACGGCGAGCTGTGCGCCGACCCGAAGACCGTGCCCACCTTCTTCATCGACGGGCCCGACGACGTGTGGCGCACAGGCGACCGCGTGCGCGAGGACGAGGACGGCTATTTCTGGTTCGAGGGCCGCGCCGACGACGTGATCATCTCGGCGGGCTACCGCATCGGGCCGTTCGAGGTGGAGTCCGCACTGGTGTCGCACCCGGCTGTGGCCGAGGCCGCGGCTGTGGCGGCGCCCGACGAGGAGCGCGGCGCGATCGTGCGGGCGATCGTGGTGCTGCGCGAGGGCCACAACGGAAGCGACGAGCTCGTGCGCGAGCTCCAGGACCACGTGAAGGGCGAGACGGCTCCCTACAAGTACCCGCGCATCGTCGAGTTCGCGGACGAGCTGCCGAAGACGGCGAGCGGCAAGATCAAGCGGGCGGTACTGCGCGGCCAGGGCTAGGGTGGTCGGGCCTCGTGCGCTCGAGCAGGCGCGCGATCGCATCCGCCACCGCGGCGAGGTCCGCCGCCACGATCCGCTCGCGGCTGCGCACGTCCTCCACGATCACACGCGGCTCCGTCTCGCTCACACGCACCACAAATGTCCGGATCCCCATGCGGGCGAACTTAAGAGCGGCCGCTCACGCGACGCTCACACGGTCTCGCCGGCGAGGATGAGGCGCTGCAGCGCCGCCGTCTCCTCGGCAGGCTCGACGCCCAGCCCGTCCACCAGCGCGCGCCGGCACGCGAGAAACTGCCGCAGAGCATGTCCGCGCCTGCCGGAGCGCGCATACAGGAGCATGAGGCGCCGCTGCGCTGCCTCGTCGAGCGGGTCCACCTCCACGGCGCGGAGGCTCGCGTCGATCGCGCGCGGGTTGTCGCCCGCGGCGGCGTGCTCGTCGGCAAGCGCGCCGAGCACCTGGCCGTAGAGGTCGAGCAGGCGCTCGCGCCACGCGATCGCCCAGTCCTCGTAGCGGTCCTCCGGAAGCGGCTCGCCGCCCCAGCGCGCGGCCGCCACCTCGAGCAGCGGGACGCGGTCGGGCCGGCGGGCCGAGAGCGCAGCGCGCGCGGCGCGCTCGAACTCGTCGGCGTCCACCGAGTCGCCGGGGCGCAGGCGCAGCCTGTACGAGCGCTCCGACACCTCGATCGTGGTCTGTTCCGCGCCCGGCGGGTCGAGCACCGCCCTCGCGCTCGACACCGCCACCTGGAGGCCGCGGCGCGCGGCGTCGGCGGGCTTGTCGGGCCAGAACGCCTCGAACAGCACGTCCTCCGGCACGGGGGCGTCGCGCCTCACAAGCAGGAGGCGGACGAGACGCTGCGCCACGCGCCTCTCCCATGCCTCGTCGTCGACGGTGAACGCGCCGCGCCGCAGGCCGAACCCGCCGAGCAGCGTGAACACGAGCGCCGGCGGCTCGCTCGCCAGCCGCCGGCCGGACGCGCGAGCCGCCGCGGCCACGGCGGCGTCCTTGACGCGCTCCAGCTCGCCCACCGCGCGCGGCGCCTCCGGGTGGCCGGACGCCACGGCTGCCACCAGCGCGGCGCGGCGCACCTCGGCCATCGGATGACGAGTGAAGGCCAGCAGCGGCGCGCCACCCGGCATCGCGCCCTCGATCGCGGCCACCACCTCGTCCGGCGGCAGCACGCCCTGCTCGAGCGCGGTCCAAAGGAGCGGCTCGAGCCAGCGCCACTCGCGGCGGACGAGGTTCTGGGGCTCCGTGCCGGCGTCATGCCAGGCGCATCCCAAGTCCTCGAGCGCCCCGGGATCGTCCCCCTCGTTGCGGCGCAGCCACGCCCGCTGCGCGAACAGGCGCGGCGAGCGGCACTCGCGCGGACGGCCGCGAAGCGCGTCGTCGAGCAGTTCGCGCGCCCACGACGGCTGCCCCGCCTCCACCAGCACGGGCACGAGGATCGCCGTGGAGCGCGCGCGACCGAGCCATGTGTCGAGCGCGCCGTGCTCGATCGCCGAAGCCGCGGCGTCCGACGCCGCGTCGTGATCGCCGCGGCGGGCCGCCAGCGCCGCGCGCGCGACGTGGGTCTCGGCCGCCCAATTGCGCACCAGCGGCCGCACGCGGCCCAGCTCGAGCTCGGCATCCGCCACATGGCCAAGGCGCGCGTGCAATCCGGCCTTGAAGGTGTGCGCGAGCCCGCTCACGTAGCTGCCCATCCAGGTGCGCTCGGTGAGCCGCTCGAGGCGGTCGGCCATCTCCATAGCGGAGTCGTCCTCGCCGCGCTCGTCGTGGATCAGCGCGCCGTAGCCGAGGAAGAGAGGAAGGCGGTTCGCCGGGTCGGTGCGCTCGAGCGCCGCCACGACCTCGCGCAGGCCGGCCAGGGCGCCGTCGAGCTTGGCCTGCGGGAAGTCGAGGAACGTCCCGCGGAAGCCGCCGGCAAGCGGCGCGAGCACGGCGGCGCGCGAATGGGTCATCGCGCGGTCGAACAGCTCGGCCGCCTCCGCGAAGCGCGACGCCCGCGCATGCGCACACGCCACCGACACCGCGGTCATCGGCGCGGCGTGGGCCTCTGCGCCGTCGAACCCCGCGGAAAGCGCTGCCGCGGCGTCGTAGTCCTCGAGCATCAGCAGAACGTCCGAGAGGAGCAGCCGCATCCGCCACTCGTGCGCCGTGTCGCCGCGCGCCGCATAGCCCGCAATCGCCTCGTTGAGAGCCGGCACCGCGTGCTCGAGGTCGCCCTCCCCCGCTGCCAGGCGCCCCTCGATTGTCCGCAGCTCAGGCGCATCGCGCAGCTCGTCCGGCAGGGCGTCGAGCCACGACGCGACGGTTGCGGGCGCGCTCCGGAACAGCACGTGCCCCTCGCGCGCGACCGCATCGGCCGCGCGGACCTCGTCCCCTGCAGCAAGCCAGTGCTCCACCGCCTCGGCGCCCCGCCCTGAACGCTCGAGCGCCGCCGCAAGCGCGCCGTGCAGCTCTCGCACCCGCTCCGGTGGCCGCTCGTGCGCGAGGCGCTCGCGCAGCAGGTCGCGGACGAGCGGGTGGTAAGCCATGCGCGCGCCCGAGTCGACGCTGCGGAGCGGCACGCCGCGGCGGCCGGCTACGTCGAGCAGCGTTGCGGGAAGGCCGAGCCCGGTGAGCATCTCCTCGTCGAGGTCCGGGGCGAGACTCGATTCGAGGAGTGCGATGCGGAGCTCCTCGCCGAGCGGCGCGAGCAGCTCCTCCTCGAGGAAGGCGCCGAGGGCGGCGGAGCCACCCGGATCGGGCACGAGCGCGCCGCCCGAAGCCGCGGACAGGGCGACGCCGAGCGGCCAGCCCTCGGTGGCCGACCAGAGCGCATCGAGCTCCGGCTCGCTCGGCTCGTGACCGCTGGCCGCCTGGAACAGCTCGGCGCACTCTTCGGGGCTGAAAGCGAGGTCGGCCGAACCGAACTGCTGCAGGCGCCCGCTCGCGCGGAGCTTCGACAGCCGCAGCGGCAGGATCACGCGTGAGGCCACGGCCACGCGGAGCGCAGGAGTGCCGGTGCCAAGCAAATCGCGCACCACCGCGCCGGCCTCGGGCGAGTCGGCGAGCTGCTCGGAGTCGTCGATCACGATCGTGAGCGGGTCCACCAGCAACCGCTCGAGCTCCTGGGCGAGCTCCCGCGAGGCCAGCGCCGGGTCCACCTGCAGCGGTGCGGTGGCGAGCCGCTCGCCGAGCACATCGGCCGCCCCGGGGGCCGCACTCGCCAGCGCGCGGACAAGGTCGGTGAGCAGCCGTCCGGGATCGCGGTCGAGCTCCGTGCAACGCACCCACGCCACCGCGCCGCCGCGCAGCTCGAGCGCGTCCTCCAGCGCCATCGTCTTTCCAAAGCCGGCGCCCGCCACGAGCAGCACGTGACCGTCATCGAGGACACGGGCCAGACGAGCCGCCACAGCGGGGCGAGGAATGCGATCCATGGGCTTTTTAGATGACTGACTCCACACTCACGCACGGCCGGATGACGCGCCACATCTGCGCTGGGCTGCGTCCTCGGGTCTCGGCTTGCAACAAGCAAGCACTCCACCCTGCGTCCTTGCCCAGCTTGATCTGGACGCGCCCCCGGTCATACGCGACTGTGGAGTCAGCCATCTAGCCGATTATCTGCGCGAACCCCCGCCATAGCTAGCCTCTCCTGGATGGCGAACCGCTTGGCGCAAGAGACGTCTCCGTACCTGCTCCAGCACAAGGACAACCCTGTGGACTGGTATCCCTGGGGCGACGAGGCGCTCGCGCGGGCGCGCGAGGAGGACAGGCCGATCCTCGTGTCGATCGGCTACTCCGCGTGTCACTGGTGCCACGTGATGGAGCACGAGTCGTTCGAGGACGAGCGCACGGCCGCGGAGATGAACGAGCGCTTCGTGTGCATAAAGGTCGACCGCGAGGAGCGACCGGATGTGGACGCGATCTACATGGAGGCCTGCCAGGCGATGACCGGGCAGGGCGGCTGGCCGCTCAACGTGTTCCTCACGCCCGAGCAGGTGCCGTTCTACGCGGGCACGTACTTCCCGCCGGAGCCGCGCCACGGCATGCCGGCCTGGCGGCAGGTGCTCGCGGCGATCGACGAGGCGTGGCGCACGCGGCGGGCGGAGATCGAGGAGGCCTCAGAGCGCATCGTGCAGCGGCTGAGCGGAGGCGCTCTGCTCAAGCCGTCCGAGGCGGAGCTCGACCCGGCCCTGCTCGACCGCGCCGTAGAGGGCCTGCGGGCATCATTCGATGCGATGAACGGCGGCTTCGGCGGCGCGCCCAAGTTCCCGCCGGCCTCGGCGATCGAGTTCCTCCTGCGCCGCGGCGAGACGGACATGACGTCGAAGACGCTGTTCGCCATGGCGGGCGGCGGGATGTACGACCAGATCGGGGGCGGCTTCGCCCGCTACTCGGTGGACGCGCACTGGCTCGTCCCCCACTTCGAGAAGATGCTCTACGACAACGCGCTGCTCGCGCGCGCGTACCTGCACGGCTGGCAGGTCACCGGCGAGCCGCTGTTCGAGCGCGTGTGCCGCGAGACCCTCGACTGGACGCTGCGCGAGATGCGCGCGCCGGAGGGCGGCTTCTACTCCGCGCTCGACGCCGACTCCGAGGGCGTGGAGGGCAAGTTCTACGTCTGGACGCTCGACGAGGTGCGTGCCGCGCTCGGCGAGGATGCGGACGCTGCCATCGCGGCGCTCGGCATGAGCGACGGTGGCAACTTCGAGGGCAGGAACATCCCGGTGCGCGCGGGCGAGCTCGCGCCCGAGCTGCGGCAGCGTCTGTACGACGTTCGCACCGAGCGCGTGTGGCCCGGGCTCGACGACAAGCGCCTGACGGCGTGGAACGCGCTGATGGTCTCGGCCCTTGCGGAGGCGGGCGCCGTGCTCGGCGAGCCGCGCTACCTCGACGCGGCGGGCACGTGCGCAGCGTTCATCCTCGACACGATGCGCGACGACAACGGCCACCTGCTGCGCACCTTCAAGGACGGCCGCGCCCACCTCAACGCCTACCTCGAGGACCACGCCTACCTCGTCGAGGCACTGCTCACGCTGTACGAGTCGAGCTTCGAGCCGCGCTGGTTCGCCGCGGCGCGCGAGGTCGCGGCCCAGATGATCGACCGCTACGTGGACGACGAGCGCGGCGGCTTCTTCGAGACCTCAACCGACCACGAGCAGCTCGTCGCGCGCCGCAAGGACCTGGAGGACAACCCGATTCCGGCCGGCAACTCGAGCGCCGCGTACGGCCTGCTCCGCCTCGCGGCGCTCACGGGCGAGCACGAATACGAGCGCCGCGCCGAGGGAGTGCTGCAGCTCCTGCACGAGCTCGCGCCGCGCCACCCGCAGGCGTTCGCGCATCTGCTCCAGGCGCTCGACTTTCGCCTCGCGCAGACGAAGGAGGTGGCGCTCGCCGGTGGGGACACGACCGAGCTCGAGCGCGTGGTGCGCTCCAAGTTCCGCCCGCACATCGTGCTCGCGGGCGGCCAGCCGGACGGCGTGCCGCTGATGGAGGGGCGCACGGCGGTGGACGGTCACGCCGCCGCGTATGTGTGCGAGCAGTTCGCCTGCCGCCAGCCGGTGACCGAGCCGGCCGAGCTCGAGGCGCTGCTCAGCTAGGCCGGGCTCCGGCGTCAGCGGGGGCTCTCGCTTCCACGGTCTGGGGTTTTTGGGCTCCCTGACCGCCATTCAGTGGCAATGCTTGGCACGGCGGCACTCCCTTCGGTCCTAGCCGGCGGTCCCACCGGGTGTTACCAGGCCTGACTCGTACGCCAGGATCACGGCCTGCACCCGATCGCGCAGGCCGAGCTTCGCCAGCACGTGGGCCACGTGCGTCTTCACGGTGCCGCCTGACACCACCAGGCGTTCGGCTATCTCGCCGTTGGAGAGGCCCTGGGCGAGCAGCTCGAGCACCTCGCGCTCGCGGGCGGTTAGCTCGTCGAGCACGGGCGCCGGCGGCTTGGGCGCCGGAGAGCGGCGCGTGAACTCCTCGATCACCGCGCGCGTGACCGCCGGTGCGATGAGCGCGTCGCCGCGCGCCACCACCTCGATGGCCGCGAGCAGCTCCTCCGGCGGCGCGTCCTTCAGCATGAAGCCACTTGCCCCGGCGCGCAGCGCGTCGTACACGTAGTCGTCGAGGCCGAACGTGGTGAGGATGAGCACGCGCGTGCCGTCGCCGTCCTTCGTGAGCCGGCGCGTGGCCTCGATGCCGTCAAGGCGCGGCATGCGGATGTCCATCAGCACGAGGCTCGGCAAGAGGCGCCGGGCCTGCTCCACCGCCTCCTCGCCGTCGGCCGCCTCCCCCACCACCTCTATGTCCGGCGCGGACTCGAGCAGCTTGCGGAAGCCGGCGCGCACCAGCGACTGGTCGTCCGCGATCAGGATGCGCGTGCTCACTGCGCAAACCTAACCGGGCGCCGCCCCTTTTTCATCTGCCGCGCGGCCGATATGCCGGGGCGCAAGATCAGCCGCTCGGCAGAGCCCGAAATCGCCCCATTTCCAGACGAAATGGCTGCCGCGCCCGCTTAGCGTTCGTCCCTGTCAACCCCGAAGGAGGACTCGGATGAACGAAGACCGCCTGTCTCGAATCGGCCCGCTCTGCGGCGTTCTGTTCACGCTGCTCAGCTTCGGCGGCTTCGCGGTCGGCAGCGGCCCGACGCTCACGCTGTCGGACTCGAGCGCCAAGATCGTGAAGGGCTATGCCGATCCCATCGGAAACGGAGCGTGGATCGGCAACTACATGACGTTTCTGTCGCTGGCGGCGTTCGTGGTGTTCGCCACCTGGCTCTACCGCTCGCACAAGGGCGAGTTCAGAACCGCCGGCATGGCCGCGGTGGCCGCGTACGTGGGCGTGATCCTGGTGAACGTGGCTGCCACGTGCGTACTCGACTACAGGGCGGGACACGGCATGGACGCGCAGCAGACGCTGACGCTGTTCTACCTCCAGGAGTTCCTCTACATCGCGAGCTGGGGCCTGTCCGCGGCGGTGCTCGTCGCACTTCCGGTCGGTGGCTGGCTCAAGCGAAGCGCCCTCATGCTCGCCCCGCTCATCCTCGTGGTGATGGCGGTGCCGAAGGCCGGCGTGGCCCAGTTCCCGCCGACGCTCTTCTACATCTGGGTGCTGGTTGCGGGAATCGCCTCAGGCAGAAGTGCGTACCGAGAAAACAGGCGGCAGGTGGCTGGCCGCGCTGAACCAGGTCGCGCCGGCGTCGCCTGAGCCGAAGACGTCTCCGGACGTGGCGCCGAAGTAGAGCTCGAGCTGGTCACCGCCGCCGGCGCGGCCGAATGCCTGGCGCAGCACCGTGAGGTACGCGTGCTCGCTCGGCAGGCCGTCGCCGCGCGGCGTCCAGCTCGCGCCGGCGTCACGAGTCTCGTACACGCGCACGCACCCGTCCGGCGTCACGCGATCCATGTCCGCCACGAGCGGGATCACGAAGGCGCTGTCCGGATCGTCCGGATCCACCACGAGCGGGAAGCCGAAGTCGGACGGCAGGCCGTCGGCGATGCTCGTCCAGTTCTCGCCGGCATCGTCGGACCGGTACACGCCGCCGTGAAACTGCATGAACAGCCGCTCCGGCTGCTTGGGCGCGCGGTGGACGTTGTGGATGCAGAGCTGGATCGTGTCCGCCGGAGCGTCGTCCGGCAGGTAGCGCGGGCTGATCCCGCCGTTCCCGTTGCGCCAGGACTTGCCGCCGTCGTCGGTGAGCCAGATGCCGACCGCCGAGAGACCGAGCGTGAGCTTGTCCGGATCGCCCGGCCACGGCACGATCGAGTGCAGGCACAGCCCGCCGCCGCCGGGCGTCCAGTCCGGGCGCGTGGGGTGCTCCCAGAGCGCGCGGTTGAGCTCCCATGAAAGTCCACCGTCACGGCTCTCGAACAGCACGCCGGGATCGCCGCCCGCGTAGACCGTCTGCTCGTCCTCGCCGGCCACGATCGTCCAGATGCGCTCGAGCGCCTCGTCGCCGCCCTCCGGCAGCGCGACTCCCTGGGCCTGCTCCCACTCGCCGTTCGGGTCGTCGGTGTAGAAGATCTTCGGGCCGTGGAACGCGTTGGTGACCGACGCCATCAGGCGGCCGCTGCGGGGATCCCGCATCGCGTATTCCACAGGCATCCCGGCGAACGCGCGCGCCTTCACCTCGAACTCCGAGCCCGGCTCCCCCTCGAGCACGAACAGCCCCTTCTTGGTACCCACGAGAAGCTCGGTCATCCGGCCGTCAACCTCCTGATATCGCGGGGAGGATGTCGATCCGGTCATCCGGCCCGACCTGCGAGTCCTCCCTCTCTTGCTCACCGTTCACGAACACGTTGATGTGGCGGCGGATCAGACCGCGCTCGTCGAGGATCCAGCCGTCAAGCGCCGGGCGCGAACGCTCCAGCTCACGCAGCACCTCCACCACCGTGGCGCCGTCGACCGGGTGGTCCGCCTCGCCTCCGGCGAGCTGCTTCAGCGGGCCACGCAATCTCACGACGCACACAGGCCGCAGTGTACGGACGGCCGATGGCGCGAGGCCGGGGGTTACCCGTACGGGCGCCGACCGACGCGGCTCCTAGCCTCGCTTGTTTGTGCCGACCGATGAATCTCAGAACTCTGCCCTGTCTCAGTCTCCGGTGAGCGAAAGCAAGGAGCTGAACATGCCTGACCGCACCCGCTGGATCGCCCTCTACGTGCTGTGCGCGGGGGTGCTGATGATCGTGCTCGACGTGACCGTCGTGAACGTCGCGCTGCCGTCGATCCAGAGCGACCTGGGCTTCTCGCAGTCCGGCCTGGCGTGGGTGGTGAACGCGTACCTGATCGCGTTCGGCGGCCTGCTGCTCCTGGCCGGCCGCTTCGGCGACATCCTCGGCCGCAAGCGCATCTTCATGTACGGCCTCGCGCTGTTCACCGTGTCGTCCGCGTTCTGCGGCTTCGCGGACAGTCAGGGCGTGATCGTCGCTGCGCGCTTCGTGCAGGGGGTGGCCGGCGCGTTCACCTCGGCGGTGGTGCTCGGCATGATCGTGACGATGTTCCCCAACCCGCGGGAGCAGGCGAAGGCGATCGGCGTGTACGGCTTCGTCGCGTCCGCCGGCGGCTCGGTCGGCCTGCTCGCGGGCGGCGTCCTCACGCAGGCGATCAACTGGCACTGGATCTTCTTCATCAACGTGCCGATCGGGATCGTCACCGGGCTGCTCGCGTCGCGGCTGATCGAGAACGACGAGGGAATCGGCCTCGGCCAGGGCGCGGACATCCCCGGCGCCGTGCTCATCACGAGCTCGCTGATGGTGGGCGTGTACACGATCGTGAAGCCCGCCGCGGAGGACGGCTGGGGCGCCGGCACCACGCTGCTGTTTGCGGCGCTGTCGCTCGCGCTGCTCGTCGCGTTCATCGCCCGCGAGGCCACCGCGCGCAACCCGCTGATCCCACTGCGCATCTTCCGCTCGCGCAACGTGTCGGGCGCGAACGCCGTGCAGGCGCTGCTCGTGGCCGGGATGTTCGGCATGTTCTTCCTCGGCGCGCTGTATCTCCAGCGCGTGCTCGGCTACGACGCCCTGCAGATCGGCTTCGCGTTCCTGCCCGCCACCGTCGTGATGGGCACGCTGTCGCTGCGCTTCTCGGAGCCGATCATCACGCGCTACGGCGCACGCAATGCGCTCATCCCCGGGCTGCTCCTAATCGGCGCCGGGCTCGCGCTGTTCGCGCGCGCGCCGGTCGACGGCAGCTACTGGCGCGACGTGCTGCCGACGATGCTCGTGCTGGCGCTCGGCATCGGCGTCTCGTTCCCGTCGCTGATGACGCTGGCCATGTCCGGCGCCACGCGCGAGGACGCGGGCCTCGCCTCCGGTCTTGTGAACACCTCCGCCCAGGTGGGCGGCGCGCTCGGGCTGGCGGTGCTCGCCACCGTCTCAGCCACGCGCACGAGCCACCTCGAGCACGCGGGCAAGGCCACGGCATCCGCGCTCACGGGCGGCTACCACCTCGCGTTCCTGATCGGAGCCGCGCTCTGCCTCGCGGCCCTGGCGGTCGTGCTCGTGGTGATGGAGCCCGAGAAGAAGGCTGCCGCCGAGGCTCACGCCGGCGAGCCTGCCTACTCCGAAGGCTGATCGAGCAAGGCGAGGGCGCGGCCGAGCTCGCGGACCGATGCCTCGGTGATCGGGCTCGCCACGAGGATCGCCTCGTCGGCGCCGGCGTCCGCCAGCCCTCGCAGGTGCTGGGCCACCCGCTCGGGCGACCCTTCAACGCCCTCGAAGTCTCCTCTCGGCACGCGCTCCTTCGCGGACGGGTCCAGCACCACGAACACGCACGCGCTGCGCTCGATCTCGCCGGGATCGCGCCCCGCCCCGCGCGCGGCCTCGCTGATCCGCCCGTTCAGCTCCGCGAAGCCCTCGACGCTGTTGCCGAAGTCCTCGAACCACGTGTTCCACGCATGCACGTGCGGGAGCGCGATCCCGAGCATCCGCGGCCCGTTGCTGCCAACCATCAGGCGCGGCGCACGCGCCGGGCGCGGCAGCAGCACCGCGTCGTCGGCCTGCCAATAGCGACCCTCGAACGTCACCCGCTCGCCCGCCAGCAGCCGCCGCACGATCCCGAACGCCTCCTCGAAGCGCGACACGCGATGGTCGTACGGCAGCCCGAACGCGCGGTACTCGCGCTCGTTCCAGCCGGCGCCGAGACCAAGGACGAAGCGCCCGCCGCTCACTTCCGTAAGCGTGGCCGCCATCTTCGCGATGAGGCCCGGCGGGTGGAAGCTGGCGCACGCCACGAGCGGGCCGAGCTCCACGCGCTCGGTCACCGCCGCGAGCGCCGCCAGCAGCGTCCAGGACTCCCACGGTCCCCGCTCGCCGCGGCCGTTGTCCGCGTGGAGCAGATGGTCGCCGATCCAGATCGAGTCGAAGCCCACCTCCTCCGCGGCGCGCGCCATCGCCACGTACTCCGGCCAGCGCACCTCCCGCTCCACCTCCGGAAGCTGGATTCCGACACGCAGTGGCCTCCGGCTGCCAGAGTTCGACCGAGCTGAATGCACGAGCGGGGCACATCGTAGGCGGATGACCGAGGCGGATCCCGAAGAGCTGGCGCGGGCGCTGTCCGGTGAGTCGATCGCGCGCGGCGATCCCAGCGGCTGGTTCGAGCGCCTCTACTCCGCCGCCGAGGGCGGCGAGGCGGTTGTGCCCTGGGACCGCGGGGCGCCGCACCCGCTGCTCGTGGACTGGGCCGAGACCACCAGACTCGACGGCGGCGACCGGCGCTCTCTCGTGGTCGGCGCAGGCCTCGGCTCGGACGCCGAGCTGATCGCCGGCCTCGGCTTTCGCACCACCGCGTTCGACATCTCCCCCACGGCGATCCAGATGGCGCTCGACCGGTTCCCACAGTCCGAGGTGCAGTACGCGGTGGCGGATCTGCTCGACCCGCCCGAGGAATGGCGCAGAGCGTTCGACCTCGTGGTCGAGATCATCACCGTCCAGGCGCTTCCGCGAAGCGTGCGCGCCGAGGCGACGGCGCACGTGCGCGACTTCGTCGCGCCCGGCGGCACGCTGCTCGTGATCTCGACCGCGCTCGGTGACGGCGACGATCCGAATAGCGGGCCGCCCTGGCCGCTGACGCGCACCGAGCTCGAGGCCTTCGCCGGCGACGAGTTGGAGGTGCGCCACATCGACCGCTTCCCGCATCCCGACGAGCCGCAGATCCAGCGCTGGCGGGCCGAGTTCACCCGGCCCGCCTGACCAGCAGCTACAGGATGGCCATGTACCGGTCCAGCTCCCAGCGCGAGACCTGGATCCGGTAGTCCTCCCACTCCTGCCGCTTGATCTCGACGTAGCGGTTGAACATGTGCTCGCCGAGCGTCCGCAACACGAGCTCGGACTCAGACGTGAGCTCGATCGCCTCGCCGAGCGTCTCAGGCAGCTGCTCGATCCCGAGCCGCTTCCGCTCGTCCGGCGACAGGTGGTAGAGGTTCTTCTCCATCGGCTCGGGCAGCTCGTAGCCCTTCTCGATTCCCTCGAGTCCCGCCATCAGCAGCGTCGCGAAAGTCAGGTACGGGTTGCACGCCGGGTCCGGGCAGCGTAGCTCCATGCGCGTGGCCTGCTCCTTGCCGGGGTGGTAGAGCGGCACCCGCACGAGCGCGGAGCGGTTGCGGCGCGACCAGGCGCAGTACACCGGCGCCTCGTAACCGGGCACGAGCCGCTTGTACGAGTTCACCCACTGGGCGAAGATCGACGAGATCTCGCGCGCGTGCTTGAGCTGGCCGGCGATGAACGCCTTGCCGACCGGTGAGAGGAAGTACTGGTCGTCCGCGTCGTAGAAGGCGTTGCGGCCCTCGGTGAAGAGCGACTGGTGCGTGTGCATGCCGGACCCGTTCTCGCCGAACAGGGGCTTGGGCATGAACGTGGCGTGCCAGCCGTACTTCATGGCGTATTCCTTGACCGTGATGCGGTAGGTCATGCAGTCGTCCGCCATCTTCAGCGCGGGCGCGTAGCGCATGTCGATCTCGTGCTGCGACGGCCCAACCTCGTGGTGCGTGTACTCCACGTGGATGCCGAGCTCCTCGAGGGCGAGCACGGTCTCGCGTCGCACGTCGGAACCTGCGTCGAGCGTGGTGAGGTCGAAGTAGCCGCCCTCGTCCAGGATCTCGGGATGGCCGTCCGCCGGGCGGGCGCTGCGGAAGTAGAAGTACTCGAGCTCGGGGCCGACGTTGAAGGTGTCGAAGCCCATCGACTCCGCTCGCTGGAGCGCGCGCCGGAGCACGTAGCGCGGGTCGCCCTCGTAGGGCTCGCGGCTCGGCGTGACGATGTCGCAGAAGATGCGGCCCACGCCCTTGTCCTCGGGCCGCCACGGCAGCACCGCGAAGGTCTGCGGGTCGGGCATCGCGATCATGTCCGACTCCTCGATCGCGTTGAAGCCCGTGATGGAGGAGCCGTCGAAGCCCATGCCGCCCTCGAAGGCGTCGTCGAGCTCCGCGGAATTGATGGAGAAGCTCTTCAGCTGTCCGAGGATGTCCGTGAACCAGAAGCGGACGAAGCGGATGTCGCGCTCCTGGACGATCGCCTTGACGTCATCGGCGGTCTGCGGCTGGTCTGCCATCGGGCTCCTTCGCGGGTCGGCGGGACGAACGAACGCGCGTAGGCTAGCTGCGCTGAGCGCGCAGCGCTTTCAAGCCCCCGCTCTCAGAGCCAGCTGTTGGCCCAGGACTTCAGAGCGCGTACCGCGGGTTCCAGCGCCATGCCCTTCTTCGTCAGCGCGTACTCCACGCGGACCGGCGAACCCTCCAGCACCCTGCGCTCGACGATGTCCTCCGCCTCGAGCTCCTTGAGCCGCTCGGACAGCAGGCGATCCGAGAGGTCGGGCACGAGCTGCCTTATCTCGGAAAAGCGGAGCGGGCCGTCGAGGAGCACGAGGAGGATCGCCCCGGTCCAGCGCTTGCCGACGAGCTCCACCGCACGGTGGTAGAGCCGGCAGCACTCACTGCGTCCGGCTATCCCCTGGTCCTCAGCCCCCGGAACCGTTTGGGCCTCAGTTGCCGCACTGGCGGCCATGCCCAAATCCTAGAAGGTCAGGCGGCTTGAGAGAGGCGGGACCCCTCGACGGAGCCGTCACGCGGGAGATCTCCTGCCCTCGTTACGAGGTTTGTGAACGTGGCGAGCGCCACGTGGGCGACCGCCTCGAGCACCTGCTCGTCGCTCCATCCCGCCTCGCGAGCCTCCTCGAGGAGGTGCGGCGGAGGCGCGCCATCGGACTCGAGCAGCGCCTTCAGGAAGCGCAGGAGCGTGGCCTCGCGCTCGTCATGAGAGTCGAACTCGCGGGCGAGCGCGATCTCGTCGAGCCCAAGCCCGGCGTCCCGCGCGGTGCGATGGAGCGCGGGAAGCGAGTACTCGCTGCCCTGGTGCTCCGCCACCGCGAGCGCGATGCGCTGCTGAGTGGCCCACTCGAGCGCCCCGTGGCGCAGCTCCGAACGGAAGCGCGCGTAGCCGCGAAGCGCCGCGGGCGAACCCGCGAGAACGCCCAGGAAGTTGGATAGCTGGCCCCCGCTTGCCAGCGCGCCAGAGAGGACGGGAAGACTTCGCTCGGGAGCGGTCAGTTCGTCGTGGACCTGAAACCTGCTCTCCTTGGTCTTCATCTCTTTACTTCACTTTCTGCACGCCGCTTACGTGCGGTAAGTATAGGCGTCCCCTGCCTCGCGCAACAGCATCGTCGTCACCCGATGCCCCCATTGGGGGGATTCGTACCTTGACGCACGTTCCCCAAACGCGAAGTGCACGTTCTATGCGGCTTTTTCTAACCGTTCCTGAGCGTTCCTACGCCAGGTTGACGGCAATTACCCCAGCGACGGTAAAGCTTGGGGTACGGACTAACCCCTCGTATAGGGGAAGGCCTGGCCCTGCGTGGACTCGCGAATCAGCACCGCGCGCGTTGCTCCGAAGCGCCAGCTCGTGGGGTCGAGATCGGCCGGCGCGCACCCCGGCGGGCCGAAGAAGGTCTGGATCGTCCCGCTGTAGCGGCCGGGCGCGAGCGGTCGCAGGCGCCACACGGCGGCGCCCGCCGGGACGGTGCAACCGTTTGCGATCGAAAACGCCTCGCGGGCGCGACCCACGTAGAGCTTGCCCTCGCGCTTGACGATCACGCCCGCTCCATTGCGCAGCCACGTGCCGATCACGGGGTCGTGCCCGCTCAGCGCCGGCCGGATGCGGCTGAAGGTGCTGGGCGGCGGCCGGCGGCCTCCCGGCAGCTTGGAGGACTCGGTGAAGCGCAGGTCGCTCTGCACCCTGATCGTCGAGGAGACGAGGCGCCGCCGGCAGCCCTTCCCCACCAGCGCCACCCGGCCCTTCCAATAATCGGAACCGCCGTGCGTGGCGGCGAAGCGGTAGGAGCTGAACACCACCGTTCCCCTGCGGACGAGGCAGTGACCGATCCTCACGCTCGTGAGCGAGCGGCCGGATACGCGGCCGTGGTGATCGGCGAAGCGGTACTTGTCGCCGTGGAAGCTCCAGTCGCCGGCGAGCTCGTACTTCGGCGTAGCGGCATGGGCCGCAGCCGGGACGACGGCGGCCAGGCACCCGGCAAGCGTCAGCAGTGCGGGCGCGCGCACCTTGTCATTCGATCACGCTCAGCGGACGTGTGCCACATGGGCGGCCGGCGCCGCGTGGTGCGGCGGCTGCGCGTGCGCGCTGGCGGCGGCGATGGCGATCATCACGAGGCCGAGCACCAGCGCCCATAGCGCGAGCCGGTCCGGCCGCGCGGACATACGCGTGGACGCCGGCGGGCGCCGGCGGCGCGGCGGAGGAACGGTCTGGCCCGTGATCTTGACCGTCCGCCTCTCGCCGTTGCGAGGAAACGGGTAGACGTCAGCGACCCGCTCTTCGCGAGCAGGCGCGTACTCGTCCCGAAGTGGGGCCTCACGAGCCAACGCGTCGCACGGTAGCAACGTTCGCGGACGGATGTAACCGTGCGGCGCGGCAGATTTCCCTGCAATTTCCGGGATGAGTAGGGGGTACGGAGTAAGGAGTAGGGAGAGAGCTTCACGACGCGGGGGCTTAGTCAGCCATGGCTCGCAGCAAGTTCCGCGACCTGCATGTCTATCGCTTGGCCGTTGCCCTCGCCGACGATCTGTACAGCCGGATCGCGCGCTGGCCCGTGCTCGCGCGGCACACCTTCGGTGAGCAGCTCGTTCGCGCCGCGGATTCAGTGGGCGCGAATATCGCGGAGGCCGTCGGAAGGGGCCATACACCCGATAAACGGCGACTGCTCTACATCGCAAGGGGCTCGCTCTACGAGACTGAGCATTGGATCATCCGAGCCGAGCGACGCGGCCTCCTCGAGCTCGGCACGAGCGCCCGCGCCGAAGAGATTGCACGGGCACTGAATGGCCTTATCAGGAATCCGGGCTAGGTCAGCGGCCTGCGGAGAAAGGGCTCCCTACTCCCTACTCCCTACTCCCCTACTGGCCGGCAACCGCAGCCACAAACTGCGCCACCGCCACCGCGTTCGGCCCCTGCAACACCCCTGCCGGCATTCGCCTCTGCCCCGTCCCCCCGATACGGATCGCGCTCTCGATCCGCTTCACCGAGGCGGCGGTGTTGCTCAGTCCGATGCGGTCGAGGTCGGGGCCGGTGACGCCGCGGGCGTTCACCGCGGCGAGGGTGTGGCAGCTCGCGCAGGTCTGCCGGAAGAGCGTCTTGCCCTTCTGAAGCGAGCTCGAGGCGGACTTCGTCTGGAGCTTCGAGGTGGCGCCCTGGGCGTCGTGGCGGGCGCTCAGGATGATCGCGGGCACGGCGAGGCCGACGCCGAGGTAGATCACGATCATCGAAATCTGGAAGAAGCGGCTGCCGCGCGTGAGATAGGCCTGACGGGCGCCGGCGCCGCCGCCGTGGAAGGCGACGAAGATGACACCGATCCCCACCAGGATCCATGGAACGAGAAAGAACCAGACGGTCATTCGGCGCGGGATCCTAATAGAGGGCGGTGATGGTCGCCGTCAGGCGGCTCTAGTGCTCGCCGCCGCGGGCTTCCCACGGCTGACCCGTCCCCTCGCCCGCGCGCGGGTCCGGCGCGGCGGGCGGCAGCCTGCCGCGGCCAGTTGCGGCTGCGGCTCCTCGTCGACGTCGAGGCGCTCGCGCACATCGTCGATCGACTGGCGGATGAGGCGCGACACGTGCATCTGCGAGATGCCGATCTGCTCCGCGATCTCCGACTGAGTCATGCCGAGGAAGAAGCGCATGTGCAGGATCTTCCGCTCGCGCTCGCCAAGTTCCTTGAAGCCCTCACGCAACAGCTGGCGCTCCTCCGCGAGCTCGTATCCCTGGTCCTCGTCACCGAGGTGCTCGAGCGGGTCGGCGCCGTCTTCGTCGCTGTCGTCGCCCCCGGTGGGCGTTGACAGTGAGACCGTGTTGTACGCGCGGGAGGAGTCGAGCGCCTCCACCACCTGCTCGGTGGTGGACTCCGTCGCCTGAGCGAGCTCCTCCACGCTCGGGGAGCGGCCGAGCTTGCCGGTAAGCTCGTCGACCACGCGGCCGAGCTTCACGTTCAGCTCCTGCACGTCGCGCGGCACGCGGACCGACCAGCCCTTGTCGCGGAAGTGGCGCTTGATCTCGCCGAGCACGTTCGGCGCCGCGTAGGTGGCGAGCGTGACCTTGTACTGGCCGTCGAAGCGGTCGATCGCCTTGATCAGTCCGACGCAGCCGACCTGCGTGAGGTCGTCGATCGTCTCGCCGCGGTGCGCGTAGCGCTGTGCCAGCCGGCGCACGAAGCCGATGTGGCGCTCGATCAGCGCCTGGCGCGCGCGCACGTCTCCGTCCTCGTGGTAGCGGCGCAGGAGCTCGCCGTCCGAGGCGGACCCGTAGACCAGGTCCTCCCGAGCCATCGCTGTGACCGTCATGCCGCGGTCGCCGCCTCCCGCCGGGCGCGCTTCCAGCTGCCGAACGCCGCGAACACGTCGCTCAGCTCGGGCAGGCTCTTGTCGAGCGAAGCCTTCTGCTGGTAGTCGACCATGAGCAGGCGTTCCGGCCGCGAGCCGAGCTGCTCGGCGACCGTGCGGATTGCCGCGCGGACCTCGTCGGGAGAGACGTCCGACTCGTCCTGGCGCTTGGCCTGATGAGCGAACACGCCCGCGGCCGTGCCACGCGCGCCGGGGTTGGCCGCCGGCGAGGGACGGGCGCGGCCGACGCCGATCATCAACCGGCAGTGCGGGCAACGCGAGGGTGCCGGGGGCCAGTCGCCCCCCACGTCACCTTCCACAAGCAGGAAGCAGTGGGGACAGTAAGCATCAGTCGTCTCCCCGGCCCCCTTGCGTGCGACCTTCGCCATCGAACCTCCCTAGCAACCTCTCCAAGCCCCGGCGACGGCCCGGACTTCTCACCGTTAAGTCTCGCCACCTCGCGCTGCTCCTAAACGTGGCAACCGTCCCAATCGCGGCTGGCCGCGTGGCCAGTTTGGGGTAGAGCGCTGTAAAGAGGGCTTAAGCCGCGAGCGCCTGGAGCTCGCGTTCCTCCGCGAGCCTGCGGAGCGCCCGGCGCTCGAGCTTGCGGACGCCCTCAGGCGAGAGGCCGATCAGCTTGGCGACCTCGCGCAGGGCAAGAGGCTCGCCGCCGCCGATGCCGAAGCGAAGCTCGATCACGCGGCGTGCATTCGGGTCGAGCCGCTTGAGCGCGCGCCGGATCGACTCCTCCTCGAGCTCCACGGCGACTTCCTCGAGCGGAGTGGGTCCTTCGAACGGGATGAGCGAGCCGAGCTCGGCATCGCCCTCGGAGCCCACCGGCGTCTCGAGGCTCACCGGCACACGCTCCGCGGAGCGCAGCTCCTCGAGCTGGTGCACGTCCATCCCCAGCTGCTTTGCGACCTCCTCGGCCGTGGGCTCGCGGCCGAGTTCGCTGCCGAGCTTGCGCTCGACGGCGCGGACCTTCGTCAGCTCCTGGCCGATGTGCACCGGGATGCGGATCGTCCTCGAGTGATGCTGGAGGCCGCGCTGCATCGCCTGGCGGATCCACCAGGTGGCATATGTCGAGAACTTGAACCCGCGCCTGTAGTCGAACTTCTCCACCGCGCGAATGAGCCCGAGGATGCCCTCCTGGATGAGGTCGAGGAACGGCAGGCCGAGTCCGCGGTAGCGCTTGGCGTTCGCGACGACGAGCCGCAGGTTCGACTCGATCATCTTGTTCTTCGCGTCCTGGTCGCCACGCTCGATGCGCTTGGCGAGCTCCACCTCCTCGGTGGCTGTGAGGAGCGGCCGCTGCGCGATGTCGCGCAGGAAGAGCTGGAGCGAGTCGCTCGTCGCGTCCGCCACCTCGTCCAGCGTGTAGCTGGATTTCGTCTCCGCGTTCGAGACGTCGTCCTCCACTTCGATCCCGCGCCGCTCGGCCTCGGCGTAGATCGCCTCGAGCGCACCGGGCTCGAGCTCGAACTCCTCCACCGCGGAGGCGATTTCGGACAGCTCGAGGCGGCCCGCTTCCTCGCCGCGGCGGTAGAGGGCGTCAATGGCGTCGTTTGGCGACATGTCGCTCATCTCTCGCTCAGCATACGACGCGCCGCGCCGGGACTACGCGGTTAGCCGCGCAGAAGGCCGGAACCTGCGTACACGTTCAGCGAGCCGTCGCGCACGAAGCCGCACAGCAGCATGCCGCGCTCGCGCGCCAGATCGACCGCGAGGGTCGAGGGCGGACCGACCGCCACGAGGCCGATCAGGGAGGCGAGGCTCGCTTTCTGCACCAGCTCGAACGACGCGCGCCCGCTCACCGCCGCGAAAACGCCCTCGAGCGGGAAGCGCCCGGCGAGCAGGAGCGATCCGATCGCCTTGTCCATCGCGTTGTGCCGGCCGACGTCCTCGCGCACCACGAGCAGGGTGCCGTCGGCCTCGAACAGGCCCGTGGCGTGGAGCCCGCCGGTGCGGTCGAAAGCGAGTTGCCTGCTACGCACTGCGTCAGGGGCGCTGAGTACGACTTCGGCTCGGAGGTCGGAGGTCGGAGGTCGGAGGTCTGGAGCTTTCTGTGTCACGAATTCGAGGGCTCCCTTGCCGCAGACGCCGCAGGAGGAGGTGAGGTAGAAGCTGCGCTCGTCCTTCGGGTCCCGGCGCAGGCCGTTCTTCGTGCGCACGTCCACGGTGTTCGCGGCGAAGTCGCGGGTCGGGCCGACATCGGCAATGTCCTCGCGCCCTGCGATCAGGCCTTCGCCGGCGAGGAAGCCGGCGGCCAGCTCCTCGTCTTCGCCCGGAGTGCGCATCGTCACGGCGAGCGGCTCGCCGTCCACGCGGATCTCGAGCGGCTCCTCCACGGCGAGCTCGTCGCGCATCCCCTCGCGGACGCCTTTGTGGAGCTTCTCGATGGACGCCGCGGCTACGTGCGGGTCGAACCCCGTGGACATCACTTCGCCCGCGGGCTCGAGAACTGGGCCTGAAGCGCGGCGAGGCGCGAGTCCCACTGTCCGCCGACGTCAGCGATCCAGCCAACGGCGTCCGCCAGCGGCTCCGGCGTGACGGTGTAGCGCACCTCGCGGCCCGCCCGAGCGCTCGTGACGAGGCGCGCATCGCGCAGCGCCTCGAGGTGCTTCAGCACAGCCTGGCGCGTAATCGGCAGTTCGGCTGCGAGCTGCGTGGCGGTGGCCGGGCCGCCGTCGGCCAGACGAGTGAGAAGCGTGCGGCGCGTCGCGTCCGAGAGTGCCGCGAATACGGGCTCGCCGCTCACGCCAGCACGAGAGCGAGCGCTGTGGGGCCCTGCGCCCGGAAGCCCGGCAGCGGTATGCCGATGCAGTCGAGCGTCGCCATCGGGCTCGTCTCGACAACGCGGACGACCGTGCCCTCGTCGGTCTCCTCGAGAGAGATCTCGACGCGCGTGGACACGTCGTCCTCGGGCCGCCGCCACCAGAACGCTAAGCGCTGCGCCTCAGCGTCCATCTCCTCCACGAAGCCCACGCGCTCACCGGCGTCGCCGTCGAAGCGGATGTGGAAGTCGCCACCCGGCACGGGGTCCATCTCCACCTCGCCTCCGAGCCAGTCGCCCAGGCGCTCCACGTCGGCCACCGATTCCCAGGCGTCCTCAGGCTCTACGCCGGGTAGGAGGAGGTCACGTTCCACGGAGTGGATCACTACGGTCTCTTTTCCAGCCTTTCCGAGCTCCATGTCTTCCTTTCGATGTGCAACTGAGCGGTTGCGCTATGGTACCAGCATGAAGTGCAACTCGCAGGTTGCATCCGACCCCGACTAGGAGATCCGCCATGCCACTCGTCCCAATGGTCATCGAGCAGACGGCGCGCGGCGAGCGCTCGTTCGACATCTACTCCCGGCTTCTCAACGAGCGGATCGTGTTCATCGGCTCGCCGGTGGACGACCAGATCGCGAACCTCGCGGTGGCGCAGCTCCTGCACCTCCAGGCGGAGGATCCGGACAAGGACATCTCGATGTACATCAACTCGCCCGGCGGCGTGATCTATTCCGGCCTCGCGATCTACGACACGATGCAGTACGTCAAGCCCGACGTGCAGACCATCTGCTTCGGCATGGCGATGTCAATGGGGTCGCTGCTCTTGGCCGGCGGCGCGCCCGGCAAGCGGATGGTGCTGCCGAACGCACGCGTGCTGATCCATCAGCCCTCGGGCGGGTTCGAGGGCCAGTCCTCCGACATCCAGATCCACGCGCAGGAGGTGCTCAACCTGCGCCGCCGGGTCGATGAGATCTACGCGCAGCACACCGGCCAGGAACTTGAGCGCGTGCACGAGGACATGGAGCGGGACCGCTTCTTCACCGCCGAGGAGGCCGTGGAGTACGGGCTCGCCGACCGCGTGATCGAGACGCACGAGATTGCCCGCACGCCCACCGGGTTCAATGGTCGATGAGCGCGAGGAGCTGCTGAAAGGCGCCTACGCGGCGTTCAACGCTCGCGACGTCGAGCGGGCGCTCGTGCTGATGCGCCCGGACGTGGACTGGCCGAATGGGATGGAGGGCGGCCGCGTGCGCGGACATGACGGCGTGCGCGAGTACTGGACACGCCAGTTCGGCATGATCGACTCGCACGTCGAGCCCGCCGGATTCGAAGCTCTGGACGACGGGCGAGTGGCGGTGCAAGTGCACCAGGTGGTGCGGTCATTGGGCGGCGACGTAATTTCGGACGGCTACGTGACGCACGTGTACTCGTTCCGGGACGGGCTGGTATCCGCCATGGAGATCAGCGCCTAGTCCCCCGTGAGCGTTGCGTGAGCGCGGCCCCGCAGGATGCGGGGCATGAACTCACGCCTCCACATCAAGCTGTTCGTCTTTACCGCCGCGGTGGTGCTGGTCGGCGCTGCGGTGGCCCTCGCTGAAATCAGCCCGAATCCGGTGAAGTTCTCCGGCGCCGGGGTGAAGACGGTGGTCATTACCAACACCTCGGCGCGCACCGCGATCTACAAGGTCTCGATCGTGCCGTCCTCAGCACCCTTCCATGTGCCGAACGCGAAGGACTGCAGTCACGTGCAGCCGAATGGCAGGTGCGTGCTCAGGGTGTCCTACTCACCCAGTGGCGCTGCGCAGGATCGCGCGACGCTTCGCGTTCTTGCGACCGGCCAGCCGGTGCAGCAGGCCGACCTCATCGGCAAGCCGGGCAGCGGCGATGGCGGCGGTGGCGGCGGCAACGGTCCGAACTGCACGCTCCACGTGGCACGTCACCAGAAGCTCGTGAAGCACGCCCACGGCAAGACGGTGCGCTCGCCATACGCGGTCTCGCTGACCTCCAGCGAGGATGGCCAGGTGACCGCTCAGGCGGTCGGCAAGACCGCCAAGGGGAAGACGATCTTCCTCGAGAACGCCAATGCGGTTGACACCGCGGGCAACGGAGTGGTGCTCAAGCTGAAGCTCGGACGCAAGAGCGAGAACCTGATCCGCTCAGACCTCGCGGCGGGACACTCGCCGAAGATGACGCTGTCAGCTTCGTGCTCGACTGACGCTGGTGCCACCCCGGTCAGCGCCAAGATCCACTTCAGCGACGCAAAGCACGGCAAGGGCTTCAAGCTGCCGCTCGAAGCCGACGCGAACGTCAAGTAACGAGCAGCTGCCTTAAATCCTCGCCGGGCTCCTCACCGAGCTCGGCGAGGTAGGCATCCGCGGCGCGTGCCGCCTTGCGGCCTTCGTTGATCGCCCACACGACGAGCGACTGGCCGCGGCGCGCGTCGCCCGCCGCGAACACTCCTGGGACGCTCGTGGCGAACTCGCCGGCGTCCACGTTGCCGCGCTGGTCGAGGTCGACGGCGAGCTGCTCGATCAGGCCGTCGTGCTGCGTGTGCAGGAAGCCCATCGCGAGCAGCACGAGGTCGGCCTTGATCTCGAACTCGCTGCCCTCGATCGGATCGAAGCTCGGCGGCGGGCCGACCCCCTTCGCGCGCAGCGCCACCACGCGCCCGTTCTCCCCCAGGAGCTCGGTCGTGTTGACGCTGAAGCGGCGCTCGCCGCCTTCGTCGTGGGCCGGTGACGTGCGCAGGATCAGCGGCCACTGCGGCCACGGAGTGATGTCGTCCGGCCGCTCGGGCGGCGGCTCGGGCAGCAGCTCGAACTGCGTCACGCTCGCCGGCTCCTCGCGGTGCGAGTTGCCGAGGCAGTCGGCACCTGTGTCGCCGCCGCCGATGATCACGACGTGCTTCCCGGCGGCGCTGATCGGCTTGGCCGGCGCGGCGTCGCCCGCGACGAAGCGGTTGCGCTGCTCGAGGTACTCCATCGCGAAGTGCACGCCGTCGAGCTCGCGGCCGGGCACGGGAAGGTCGCGCGGGATGGTCGAGCCGGTGGCGATCACAATCGCGTCGAACTCCTCGCGCAGCTCGCGAGCGTCAACGTCCCTGCCCACCTCGGTGTTGGTGCGGAACTCGATGCCCTCGGCCTCGAGGATGTCCACGCGGCGCTGCACCACGCCCTTGTCGAGCTTGAAGTCGGGCACGCCGTAGCGCAGCAGCCCGCCCACGCGGTCGCTCCGCTCGAACACGGTGACCTGATGGCCGAACTGGTTGAGCTCGGCGGCCGCGGCCAGTCCCGCGGGGCCGGAGCCGATCACCGCAACGGTCTGGCCGCTCCGAAGCGCCGGCGGCCGCGGCTTCACCCAGCCCTCCTCGAAGGCGCGCTCGACGATCGCCACCTCGATCTGCTTGATCGTGACGGCGTCGTCGCCCAAGTCGAGCACGCACGCCGCCTCGCACGGTGCGGGGCAGATGCGGCCGGTGAAGTCAGGGAAGTTGTTGGTGGCGTGCAGCGCCGCGATCGCGTCCTTCCAGCGATCGCGGTACACGAGGTCGTTCCAGTCCGGGATCAGGTTTCCGAGCGGGCAGCCGTTGTGGCAGAAGGGCACGCCGCAGTCCATGCAGCGGGCACCCTGCTCGCGCAGCCCTTCTGTGTCGAGCGTCTGCTGGAACTCGTCGAAGTCGTTCACGCGCTCGCCCACCGGGCGCTTGGGCCCGTTCACGCGCTCGATGCGCAGGAAGCCGCCAAGCTCACCCATGACCGTCTCCCATCCGGCCGTCGGCGTCCGCCGAGGGCGCGATGCCGGCCACGCTCGTCTCGTGCTCGTGCCGCTCCTCGTGGCGCTGGTGGGCGGTCGGCTTGCCGTTCAGGCCGGCGATGTCGTCCGCCGCGCGTGCGGCCTGCTCCGCGATAGCCCGCGCGTAATCGGTGGGCATCACCTTCACCCAGTAGCCGATCAGCCCCTCCCAGTTGGCGAGGGTGCGCCTGGCCACCGTGCTGCCGGTGCGGTCGCGGTGCTCCTCCACGAGCGCGCGGATCTCCTCGAAGTCCTCGGCGCTCGGCGTCTCCAGCTCGACGAGCTCCGTGTTGCAGCGCTCGTCGAAGTCGCCGACCTTGTCGAGCACGTAGGCGATGCCGCCGCTCATACCCGCGGCGAAGTTACGCCCGGTGAGGCCGAGCACCACTACGCGCCCGCCGGTCATGTACTCGCAGCCGTGGTCGCCCACGCCCTCCACCACCGCGCTCACTCCCGAGTTGCGGACCGCGAAGCGCTCGCCGGCGAGACCGCGGAAGAAGGCGCGACCGCTGGTGGCGCCGTAGAGCACGGTGTTGCCGACCACCACGTTCTCCTCGGCCTTGAAGGTCGAGGCCTCGGGCGGGCGCACGGCGAGCACGCCGCCAGACATGCCCTTGCCGGCGAAGTCGTTGGCGTCGCCCTCGAGGTCGAGCGTGACGCCGCGTGCGAGCCAGGCGCCGAAGCTCTGGCCGCCGGAACCCTTGGCGTGCACGACGATCGTGTCGTCGGGAAGTCCCGCGGCACCATGGCGCCGGGCGACCTCGCCGGACAGAAGGCCGCCGACCGTGCGGTGCTTGTTCTCCACCTCGATGCCGAGCTCGACCTTCTCGCCGTTCGCGAGCGCCGGCTCCGCGAGCTCGATCAGCGCGTGATCCAGGTGATCGCACAGCACGGGGTCCTGCGGCCGTACTCGACGGCGCGGGACCTCGGCCGGAGCGTCCGCCGGCGCGAGGATGTTCGTGAGGTCGACGCCGCGCGCCTTCCAGTGCTCGATCGCGGCGTCGGCCTCGAGCAGGTCGATTCGGCCGACGAGGTCGTCGAACTTCGCGATGCCGAGCTGCGCCATCAGCCGGCGCACCTCCTCCGCGATGAAGAAGAAGTAGTTGACCACGTGCTCGGGCCGGCCGGCGAAGCGCTTGCGCAGCTCCGGGTCCTGCGTGGCGATGCCAACCGGGCACGTGTTCAGGTGGCAGGCGCGCATCATGATGCAGCCCATCGCGATCAGCGGAGCGGTGGCGAAGCCGAACTCCTCCGCGCCGAGCAGCGCGGCGACCACGACGTCGCGGCCGGTCTTGAGCTGGCCGTCGGTCTGCACGACGATGCGGTCGCGCAGCTTGTTCTTCACGAGCGTCTGCTGCGTTTCGGCCAGGCCGATCTCCCACGGCACGCCGGCGTTGTGGACCGAGCTCACCGGCGAGGCGCCCGTGCCGCCGTCGTGGCCCGCGATCACCACGTGGTCCGAGTTCGCCTTTGCCACACCCGCGGCCACGGTGCCCACGCCCACCTCGGACACGAGCTTTACGCTGATGCGCGCGTCCGGGTTCGCGCAGCGCAGGTCGAAGATCAGCTGCTTGAGGTCCTCGATCGAGTAGATGTCGTGGTGCGGCGGCGGCGAGATGAGGCCGACGCCGGGCGTGGAGTGGCGGATCTTCCCGATGTACTCGTCCACCTTGTGGCCGGGGAGCTGGCCGCCCTCGCCGGGCTTCGCGCCCTGCGCCATCTTGATCTGCAGCTCGTCCGCGTTCACCAGGTAATGCGCCGTCACGCCGAAGCGGCCGGACGCCACCTGCTTGATCGCCGAGCGGCGGTTGTCGCCATTCGGATCGGGTGTGAAGCGGCGCGGATCCTCGCCGCCCTCGCCGGTGTTCGACTTGCCGCCGAGGCGGTTCATCGCGATCGCGAGCGTCTCGTGCGCCTCGGTGGAGATCGAGCCGAGCGACATCGCGCCGGTGGCGAAGCGCTTGACGATCTCCTTGGCGGATTCGACCTCGTCGAGCGGGATCGGCGTCTGCTCGCTCGTGCGGAGCTTGAGCAGGCCGCGCAGCGCCGCCTTGCGCGTGGATTCCTCGTTCACGCGCTCGGTGAAGCGCTCGTACGACTCCTGCCCGCCGTGCCGCACAGCGTGCTGGACCTCGGCAATCGTCTCCGGGTTCCACTGGTGGTGCTCGCCGCCCCTGCGCCAGGCGTGCACGCCGCCGTTCGGCAGCCGCTCCTCCGACGCCGGCCGCGCCGCACTCGGATACGCGCGCGCGTGGCGGATGAGCGCCTCCTTGGCGAGAACCTCGAGCCCGATCCCGCCGATGCGCGAGGTGGTGCCGGTGAAGTAGCGCTCAACGAGCTTCGGCTCGAGACCCACCGCCTCGAAGATCTGCGCACCCGAGTAGCTGCGCACGGTGGAGATGCCCATCTTCGAGATCGTCTTGAGCAGCCCCTTGCCGACGGCCTTGATCATGTTCGCCTCGGCGAGGTGGGCGCCGTCGACGCCCGGCAGCAGGCCGAGGTCGTGCATCTCGATCAGCGTCTCGAACGCGAGGTACGGACACACCGG
>JAICJR010000021.1 GCA_025928345.1 Thermoleophilaceae bacterium
GCTCGTTGCCGGAAGAACGAAAGCCGCCGCGGCCACCGCGCATGCCAGATATGGGCGCATGCGGTTCTTCTACTGCCGCCACGGCCCATAGGCATCGTGGTGGCGACCACGAACTTTTGGCTATCCGGCGCCCTCGAGGATGTCGGTCTGGAGCCGCGACTTGAGCCGCAGCACCGCCTTCGTGTGAAGCTGGGAGACGCGCGACTCGGTCACGCCCAGCACCTCGCCGATCTCTCGCAGCGTGAGGTTCTCGTAGTAGTAGAGGGCGATCACGAGCTTCTCGCGCTCGGGCAGGCGGGCGATCGCGTCGGCCAAGCGGTCCTTCGTCTCGGTCTGATCCATCGCCTGCGCGGGGTCGGTGGCCTGCGGATCCTGGATCGTGTCGAGCAGCGACACCTGGTCGCCGCTCGCATCGCTCAACGTCCACAGCTCGTCGAGGGCGATCACCGACGAGTTCGAGATCCGCGTGAGCGACGCCTGGAAGTCCTCCACCGTCATCTCGAGCGCGGCTGCCATCTCCTTATCGGTGGGCGCGCGGTGAAGCTCGTGCTCGAGCTTCGCGTTCATGCGCTCGATCTCGCGCGCCTTCGCGCGGACGGAGCGCGGCACCCAGTCGAGCGAGCGCAGCTCGTCGATGATCGAGCCCTTGATGCGGGTGATCGCGAAGGTCTCGAACTTGATCTCGCGGCTCGGGTCGAAGCGCTCGATCGCCGAGATCAGGCCGAGCAGGCCGTACGAGATGAGGTCGGATTCCTCGACGTGCGCGGGAAGGCCGCTCCCCATGCGACCTGCGACGTACTTCACCAGCGGCGAGTAGGCGAGAACGAGGCGTTCTCTGGACCTCTGGTCCGCCTCGTCCTTGTACAGGCGCCAGAGTTCCTTGAGCTCGATCGCCTTGACGTTGGTCTCCAGTGAAGCCTCCTGCCCGTTCAGGCACGCGGATGAGCGGTCGCGTACGCCTTCCTGAGGCGCTTCGACTCTATCCGAGTGTAGGTCTGGGTAGTCGAGATGCTGGCATGTCCGAGCAGCTCCTGGATCGAGCGCAGGTCCGCTCCGCCCTCCAGAAGATGGGTTGCGAACGAGTGTCGAAGCGTGTGCGGCGTGACGCCACCGGCAAGCGCTGCCTTGCGCGTCCACACGCTCAGGCGCCTGCGGACGTCGCTCGTTGAGAGCCGCCGGCCCGACTTCGAGATGAAGAGAGCCGGCTCGATCGGCGCGCCTTCCGCGGCGAGCGCGGTCCTGCCGCGCTGGAGGTACGACTCGATCGCGCGCCACGCGAGCTCGCCCGCCGGCACGACGCGCGTCTTCCCGCCCTTGCCGTTAACGCGCAGCTCCTCGTCGTCCGCGTCGAGGTCCGTGAGGTCGATGTTCACGATCTCCTCCGCGCGCAGCCCGGCCGCGTAGGCCAGCTCGAACATCGCGCGGTCGCGAAGCTCGAGCGGCGTGCTCGCTGGTATGCGCTGGAGCATTTCAGCCACCTCGCCCGGCTTCAGCACGCGCGGCAGGTAGGAGTCGCGCTTCGGGCTCGCCACGAGGTCCGCGGGGTTCGCCTCGATCTCGCGGCGCTCCATCAGCGAGCGGTAGAAGCTGCGGATGGCCGCCAGCTTGCGTGCCACCGTGGTCTTCGAGCAGCCGCCCTCGCTCAGCACGGCCGCGTAACGGCGCAGCTCCCGAGCCTCGAGCTCGAGCGGGCCGTGTCCGCGCGCGGACGCCCACTCGGCGAGTTGCCCGAGGTCCACGCCGTAGGCGCGGCGCGTCTTCTCGGCCATGCCGTGGGCGCGCAGGCTCGCGTCGAACGTGGACAGCGCCTGCGCCCAGCGGGGATCGAGCCTGGTCTCTTCCATGCCGGATACCACGTTCGACGTAGGGCGCTCTCGCCCTTTTCTTCGGGCGCCTAGGCGATGTAGACCGGGGTGCCGACCGACACCTGGTCGTAGAGCTGCTCCACGTCAGGAATCCGCATGCGCACGCAGCCGTGCGAGGCCGCGGAGCCGATCGAGGCGAGCTCATCGGTCCCGTGGATGCCGGCGCCGTTGAAGATGCCCATCCAGCGCGCCTTGATCGGGTCCTGCGGGCCCGGCGGGATCACCTTGCCGGCGAGACTGCCGGCCCAGGCGCTGTTTGGCACGTGCCAGGACGGGTTCACCTGCTTGTCCTGGATGTGGTAGAGCCCGGCGGGCGTCTCGAGGCCCTGCATGCCCACCGCGATCGGGTAGGTGTGGACGAGCTTCAGGTCCTTGAACAGCCGCAGCTGGAAGCTCCCGCGGTCGATCGTGATGAAGGCCGGGTACTTCGAAGCGAGCTGGCTGGTGGTCACCTTCGGCTTCGTGATGATGCTCTCGGCGGTGACGGTGCGGGCGCCGTCGGGACGAACGAGCGCCGCGCTCACGTCCTTCGCGAGCTGGTGTGCGCGGATCCTGACGCCGAGTCTCGACTGCACGGTGTTCAGGCCGCTCGCCGTGGCCTGCACGCTCGCGTCCTGCGGCGCGCGATTCACCTTCGACTTCACGCGCCGCACGAGCCTCCGGACCGCTGCGTGCGAGTAGCTCACCTGCGAGGGCACGTTGGCGTCGACGCTCCCGCCGGTGATCCCGCGCACGGCCCGCCCGATGAAGTTGCCGCCGCGGCTCTTGTCGAGCGCCTCCTGCACCATCGCGTCGACGTTGGTGGTGAGGTGCGCGCGCTCTGCGGAGAGGGTGAACTTGCGGTGGCCATAGCGCACCACGAGCGGTTGCTTGAGCGGTGCGGACAGCTTTTGCTCGAGCACCCTCTTCGCCTGCGCCGCGGTCATGCCGCCGACGTCGATCCCGCCGGCGGACACTCCCTTGGCGATTGTGTGCTTGCGCGATGAGTCGTACGCCCACGCGGCCACCGCGCCGGCCACAAGGAGGCCGACGACCACCGCCGACAGTACGAGAAGGGAGCGTCGTTTCATCTGTTGCGAACTACCCGGGCCTCATGCCCGTGAACACACACGGGATTGTGGCCGAACGCACAGGGAGTTCGCAAGCAATCGGCCTGGTTGCAACCTGCGTTGCGGTCTCGTCAGGGTCTGGAACTCGTGGCCCGTCGCGCGAGGACGGCGTCGATAGCGGTGGTCACGGCCTCGCGACCCTGCGCATTCGCCTCGTATTCGCGCAGCGCCTCCAGATCGCTCATGTCGAGCGATCCGAGCAGTGAAATCACCTCTTCGGCCGGCAGATCGTCGTAATGCTCCACAGGCGGGCCACCGAGCGCCGGCGGCGGCGGAGGCTCAGGCGGCTCGGGCGGAGGTGGCGGCTCCGGCGGTTCGACCGGCGGCTCCTCGATCGGAGGCGGCTCAACAGGAGGCTCCTCGATAGGCGGAGGCTCAACAGGGGGCGCCTCGGACACCGCCCCTCCGGCCTCCGACCTCCGGCCTCCGACCTCTCTGTTCCTCACATGAGGACTCCACCGGAGAAAATCCTCCACCTCCCGCTCGTACTGGTACGGCTCGCGCACCCCGCGCAGGATCGGGTCGAGCCGCATGTGCTCGCGCAGCTTGACCACGGTTTCGCGCGTGGTGTAGCGGTAGTGGAAGCCGGTGGCCTTGAACTTGCGGTTGTCGAGCCCGCGGCCGAAGCGCAGCTGACTGAGCATCTCGGGCGGCACGTTGATGCCCAGGCCGAGGCGGCGAAGAATGCCGGCCGCGAGGCCCGTTCCCCACGGCGGGAGCACCGGCACGTACTGCTTTCCGAGCAGGCCGGCAACCTCGCTGAGGGCGAGCACACCGTCGGCGGCGACGTTGTAGATGCCCGGCACGTCGGCGGTCAGCGCGTGCGCAAGCGCGGCAACCACGTCGTCCTCGTGCACGAACTGGTAGCGCGGGTCGAAGCCGAGGATCATCGGCACCACGGGCAGCGAAAGGAGCGAGCGGTGCGATGTCCGCACGTCCGGACCGAGCACGTTGGTGCAGCGCAGAACGGTCACGGTGGTCTCCGGGTTCTGCTCGGCGAACTCGGCCACGGCGGCCTCGGCGTCGAGGATGTCGCGCTCGATCGCCGTCGTCGGCGGGTGCGGCCTGCCCATCTGCTCGGTGAAGAACGCGGGGTCGTCCTGCGCCGTTCCGTAGAAGTGCGCCGACGACTTGAACACGAGCTTGCGCACCGTGGAGTCCGGTCCGCCACAGGCGGCGAGGATGTTCATCGTCCCGATCACGTTGTTCTCGTGCGCCTGGCGCGCGGTCGTGATCGTGGAGTCCGGCATGAGCCGCGAGTCGATCACGGTGTCGATCTCAGCCGCCTGCACGATCCGCCTGAGCAGCGCGTGCTGGGTGCCCACGCGGACGAACTCGGTGCGCTCGAGCTCGCGCGTGGGGTCCTCGAAGTCCACTCCGATGATCACCTCCACCTCCGGGTCCGCCTCGATCGCCTGGGCGAGGCGACCGCCCCAGTAGGTCGAGAGGCCGGTGACGAGTACGCGCTTGCCGCTCATCCGAACCACACCGAGTTGCGCTGCTCGAGCATGTCGAACACGTTCTCCTGGATTCGCGCGCGAACATCGTGCGCGACCGTCTGCACCAGGCTCTTGTCCTCGTCGAGCCCGGACTCGTCGAAGTGGATCGGCTCGAGGAAGCGGATGCGGAACTTCGCCGGAAGGTAGCCGAGCATGCCGAGTAGGCCGAAGTGCGGGAAGGTGGGCGTGAGCGGCGCGTAGATCAGGCCGGTGAGCTTCTGCAGCGGGCTGAGGTGGGCGAAGATCGGCGCGGCCTCCTCGGCTCCCACGACGCACACCGGCACGATCGGCGCGCGCGCCCGCATTGCCGCCTCCACGAAGCCGCCGCGGCCGAAGCGGCGCAGCCGGTAGCGGTTCTTGTAGAGCTTCTCCGTGCCCTTCCTGCCCTCGGGGAAGACGAGCACGAGCTGGCCCTCGTCGTACAGGAGCCGGTGCACGTTGGCGGGATGCGCCGCCACGCAACCGACCTTCGACACGAGCATCGAAAAGCCCGGATAGCCCTTGAAGAAGTGCTCCACGGTGATGTTCACCGGCCGCGGATGGGGGTGCTCCTCCTTGATCGCCTTGGCGATCATCGGCGCGTCCGGCGGCAGCGCGCCCGCGTGATTCGACACGAGCATCGCGCCTCCGGTGGCGGGCACGTTCTCGATCCCCTCCACCTCCACGCGGAACCAGTAGCGGTACATGAAGTCGTAGAGGACCTTGTCCATCGCGTTCTCGACGCGCTCGGAGCGGCCCCAGTCGTCGAGCTGGCGGTCGGGCTCCACGCCGGGAAGGTGGCGGCGGAGGTCCTGATCCACGGGCACCGGCAGCCGGCTGCCGTTGTGTTCGCCTGACCCGCCGTTCGCATGTGGCGCCTCGGGGCTGAGGCTCGTACGTTCCCGCTCCGCCATGACGGGCGATTGTGGCATGCATGAAAGGGTGGCGCGCCTGACTCCTCAGGGCGACGGCGGACCCGCTGAGTACGATGCCCGCCGAATGCGCTCCAAGGACGAACTCCGGGAGGAGATCTGGCGGGCGATGGACCGCGAGGGCGTGTCGCGCTTTCCGGGCGCTGAGGGGCGGATACCGAACTTCGCTGGCGCGAAGGCGGCGGCCGAGCGGCTCGCGCGCCATCCGCAGTGGGTGAACGCGGAGACGATCAAGGCAAATCCCGACTCGCCGCAGACCCACGCGCGTCGCCTCGCGCTCTCGCAGGGCAAGTGCCTGGTCATGGCCGTGCCACGCCTGCGCGAGGAGCATCCGTTCCGGCTGCTCGACCCGAAGCGGCTCTCGGCCGACGCGATCCGTGAGGCAGCCACCATCAAGGGCGCGCTGCGGCACGGGCGCGTGATCGACCTCGAGCAGGTGCCGGAGCTCGACTTCATCCTCACCGGCTCCGTGGCCGTGAACCTAAAGGGGGCGCGGATCGGCAAGGGCGGCGGCTTCTCGGACCTCGAGTACGGGCTTTTGTCTGAGGCCGGGAAGGTCGACCGCCGGACGATCGTTGCCACCACCGTCCATCCGATCCAGATCGTCCGCGAGAACCTGATGGTCACCGGGCACGACATTCCCGTTGATCTCGTGGCCACGCCGCGCGCGGTGATCGAGGTGGAGCGCGCCTACGACAGGCCGCGGGGAATCATGTGGGACCACCTGCAGCCGCCGCAGATCCACGAGATCCCCGTGCTCGAGCGCATGGGGTACGCGGGCTAGCGCCGGGCTCCCGGGTCTACCCCAGCTTCTTCAGCACCGGCTCTAGGCGCTCGCTCAGCTCCGGCCAGTCGGCGCCGCCGATAACGCCATCGTTCTCCACCAGCTCCTGGTTCCAGGGGTGGACGATCGTCGCGGCGACGATGCCTTCGGCGCGCGCTTGGCGGAGGTTCACAGGGCTGTCGTCGACAAGGACGTGCACGCCCAGCTCGACGCAGCGGGCGATCTTGTCGTACGAGCAGTGGAGGTCGTCGTATGGCATGCCGATCGAGCTGAGCCACTGCTCGGTGGCCGCATATGCGCTGCCGGCGCGGTGGCTCGTCACGTGGATCCAGTGCCCCTCTTTTTTCCACCGCCGCACCGTCTCCACGGCGCCGGGGTAAGGCTGCGCGGAGAGCACGTTCGCGTCCGAGTGGGTCTCCTCCACGCACGCGATCAGCTGGTCGCGCTCGAGCAGGGTGATCCCCCAGTCGGTCTGCTCCTCGTACGGGAGCTCCACGCCGTAGCGCTCCTGGGAGACGCGGTCGATCAGGTCCCAGTAGTGATGGAGCGTCGAGTCGATGTCCAGCGCAATCTTCGCCATTGGATTAGTACGGTACGGCGTCCATGGCGAGAACGTTCTTCCCTTCAACCGCACGGCCGGCGAGCATCCGAGCGGCCCGGCATGCTGACGACGGCTATGGCGCCACCGCCCAGCCGGACTGGCGCGAGACCGACTGGCGTGAGCACCTGCACGAGCTGGAGATCGCCGGCCGCCGCGTGAACTACGTGGATATGGGCTCGGGAGACGAGCCGCCGCTGATCTTCGTTCACGGCCTCGGCGGTGCGTGGCAGAACTGGCTCGAGAACATTCCGCGGTTGGCGCAGGAGCGGCGGACTCTGGCGCTCGACCTCCCGGGGTTCGGCCGCTCGGAGATGCCGCGCGCTGACATTTCCATTTCCGGATACGGCCGCTGCGTCGAGGCGTTCTGCGAGCAACTCGGCCTGGAACGGGTCGTCCTCGTGGGGAACTCGATGGGCGGATTCGTGGCGGCCGAGACGGCCATCCAGTTCCCGCAGCTGGTGGAGCGGCTCGTGCTGGTCTCGGCTGCGGGGCTGTCGATCACCAACCTCATGCGCCGCCCCGCCGTCACCTGGGGGCGCGTTGCCGCCGCAGCCGGAAGTTACGGCGCCGCGAACAGCCACGCCGCCGTTACGCGCCCGGTGATTCGCCACCTTTCTCTTGGGTTCGTCATGCGCCACCCCACGCGGCTGCGCACCGATCTCTGCTGGGAGCAGGTCCACGCCTCGGGCACCCCCGGCTTCCGCGACGCCCTTGAGGCCCTCCTCGACTACGACTTCCGCGACCGCCTCGGCGAGATCTCCTGCCCCACCCTCATCATCTGGGGCAAGGAGGACATGATGGTCCCGGTGAGAGACGCGGACGAGTTCGAGCGGCTAATCCCGAGCTCGCGCAAGATCCTGATGGAGGACACCGGCCACGTGCCGATGCTCGAGCGGCCGGTGGAGTTCAACGACTACCTGATCAACTTCCTCGCCGAGGCGCGCGACGCACCCCGCAGCGAAACCGAAGCGACCGTCTAGCCGCCCTTACGCGGTTATCGCGCCCTCGGACGCCGACTTCACCTGCCGCGCGTACTTCGCCAGCGCTCCGGCGCGATACGGCGACTCCGGCGGCTCGTACGCGGCCACCCGCTCGGCGATCTCCTCGGCGGACAGCTGCAGCCTCAGCTCGCGCGCAGGCACGTCGAACTCGATGATGTCGCCGTCACGCACAGCCGCGATCGGCCCGCCATGAAGCGCCTCGGGGGCGACGTGGCCGGCCATAAGCCCGTGCGTGGCGCCCGAGAAGCGGCCGTCGGTGAGCAGCGCGACCTGCTCGCCAAGCCCCTCGCCCACGAGCGCGGCGGTGACGTGCAGCATCTCGCGCATTCCCGGGCCGCCCGCCGGGCCCTCGTTGCGGATCACGACGACGTCACCCGCCTTGATCTGCGACGCCGCCACAGCCTTGAACGCCTCCTCCTCCGACTCGAACACGCGCGCCGGCCCGCTGTGGTTGCGCCACTCGTGCCCCGCGAGCTTCACCACGCATCCCTCGGGCGCGAGGTTGCCGCGCAGGATCGCGAGCCCGCCGTTCGGCTGAAGCGGATCGTCGAGCGTGCGGACGACCTTCTGACCGTCCTCCTCCTCGACCTTCTCCGCCTCCTCCGCCAGCGTCGTCCCGGCGACCGTCGGAGCATCACCGTGGATCAGACCGGCATCGAGCAGCCGCTTGACCACGAGCCGCATCCCGCCCGCCCGGTAGAGGTCGACCGCGACGAAGCGGCCGCCCGGCTTCAGGTCGGCGATCAGCGGCGTCCGGGCGCTGATCTCGTCGAAGTCGTCGATCGAGAGCTCGACACCCGCCTCGCTCGCCACGGCGAGTAGGTGCAGCACCGCGTTGGTGGAGCCGCCTGTGGCCGCAACGCACGCGATCGCGTTCTCGAGCGACTTGCGCGTGATCACGGTGGAGGGCAGGACGTCCTTCTCGACGAGCTCGACCACGAGCCGCCCGCAGTCCTCGGCCACCTGACCCTTCTTGCCGTCCTCCGCGGGGACCATTCCGCTGCCCATCGGCGAAATGCCCAGGACCTCGAACGCGGTGGCCATCGTGTTCGCCGTGTACTGCCCGCCGCACGCGCCCGCTCCAGGCGACGCCACCGACTCGAGCTCCGCCAGATCCGCGTCGCTCATATCGCCCGCCGCGTGGGCGCCCACGGCCTCGAAGACGTCCTGGATCGTGACGTCGTGCCCGCGGAAGTGCCCGGGCATGATCGTCCCGCCGTAGAGCATCACGCCGGGGATGTTGAGCCGCGCGAGCGCCATCACGCAGCCCGGGATCGTCTTGTCGCAGCCCGACATCGCGATGACGCCGTCGAACATGTGCCCGCGCGCGACGAGCTCGATCGAGTCCGCGACCACCTCGCGGCTGATCAGCGACGTCTTCATTCCGGCCGTGCCCATCGTGATCCCATCGGAGATCGCGATCGTGTTGAACTCCATCGGCGTTCCGCCGGCGGCCCGCACGCCCTCTTTCACCCGTTCAGCGAGCCGGCGCAGGTGGAAGTTGCACGGCATCGTTTCCGTCCACGTGTTGGCGATGCCGATGATCGGACGGTGGAGGGCGTCCTCGTCGTACCCGATCCCCTTGAGGTAAGCCCGGGCCGCGGCCCGCTCGGGGCCGTCAAGGATCACCCGGCTGCGGCGCCGGGGGTCAGCGGTCACGTCTGGTGTGCCTCGAACGAGCCCGAGCCGCGCTGCTGGCGCTCCCACTCGGCCAGCCGCCAGAGATCGCGCCTGACGCGACCAGGATCCACCTGCCGGCCAGGCAGATGCATGTTCGCATTGCGAATCAGGTGCTCCTCGTCGCCCGTGAGCGCCATCCACTTGGCGAGCACGTCGTCCGAGTCCGGCAGCCTCGAGTGCGAGATCGCCCGGGTGAGGTCGGGGAACTCGACGCAGTACTCGCTGAGCAGCCGCCGCGACTTCGGCACGTAGGCGACGATCGGCTTGTGCGGGTACACGAGGTACGCATACGCCGGCTCGCCGGTGGCCGGATCCGGCTGGCCGAGCCGACCCCCCACGCGGATGAAGCCGAGGTCGCGGTACATCGCCCACTCCTCCTCGTTCACGCACGAGCGCAGGAGCTCGCGGGCACGCTGCTCGGCACGCCGCTCCCGCCCCGGGTCGTGCGGCTCGAAGCGTCGCTGCCTGCTGCCGGTGCGCCTGCGGACGGCGCGCGACTCCCCGCGGCTCGTCCAAAGGCCGGCGAGCGTCGGAAGCGCCAGCACCACGGCAACGAGGGCGAGGGCTAGAAGTGCAAGGAGCAAGGTTCCCGCTCAGCCACCGGCCGCGCGCGGAAAGAAGATCACGCGCTCGGCATCCGTTGGAATCTCTGCGTAGTCGCGGACCATCTGCGCCTCCTTGCGCCCACTGCCGGGCGAAACCGTGGGCACCGCGGCCCACATCCCTTCGTCGAGCTGGCGCCGGAACTCCAGGATGAGCCGCTCCTCGTCCTCGCGCAGCCGCGGGTCGCCCTCGGCGAGCAAAACCTCTCCGAACCCGGGCTTCATGCGAAGGAACTTGATGGTGGGCCTCCTTTGAAGATCCTCGACCGCCCGCGATCCATGCGAGCGGGCTCTGGCCGATTATGCCAGAGCCAACCAGCCGGTCGGCACCCGGGTCGAGCTGCCGGATCAGCCGCGGCCAGGTTCGCCGGACGTGAGGTCGAACACGTCCACGGGTCCGGGTCCAGCGCCCATGCCGTCGAGACCGTGCGCCACCGCCTCGGACGCGATCGCCTTCGCGCGCCGGGCCGCCTCCAGCGGGGTGAACCCGAGAGCGAGGTGCGCCGCGAGCGCCGACGAATGGGTGCAGCCGGAGCCGTGGGCCGCCCCGTCCGGGTGCCGCTCCCCCGGAATCTCCACGAGCTGCTCGCCGTCGAAGAAGATGTCCACCGCCTGCTCCCGGTGCCCGCCGGTGACCACTGCGTTGGCCGGGCCGAGCGCCTGCACTCTCCGCGCGAGCTCGCCGGCGGAAGCTTCGTCCGCCACTCCACTCAGCACGCGCGCCTCGGGCACGTTCGGCGTAACGACGGTGGCACGCGGCAACAGCGTCTCGCGCAATGCCTGCACCGCGTCCTCGTCGAGGAGCCGCGCCCCGCTCTCGGCGACCATCACCGGATCGATCACCACCGGCGCGCTGCCGGTGTGTTCGAGCGCCTCCGCAACCGCCTGGATCGTCTCGACGTTGCCGAGCATGCCGATCTTCACGACATCCACCCCGATGTCCTCCGCCACGGCCGCCACCTGCTCCACGATCGCGCGCGGCGGGAGCGGATAGACGCTGCGCACCTCCACGGTGTTCTGGACCGTGATCGCGGTGATCGCGGTCGCGCCATGGACGCCGCAGCGTGCGAACGCCTTGAGGTCCGCCTGTATGCCCGCGCCCCCACCTGAGTCGGATCCAGCGATGGACAGGGCGCAGGGAACCCGTCGAGAGCCGTCGCCTGTCATGCGCCCCGAGCATAGGCAGCCTCAGCCGCTCGCCGCTCGCTGGTACCAGCCGATGCCGCCGGCCACGATCAGGCCTTCCGCCTCGAGCTGGCCGAGGGCGGACCGAACCTCAGTCGCCGTCATGCGCGTGCGAGCAGCGATCTCTCCGACGCCTTCCCCGGCCTCGACCGCGTCGAGCACCGTCCGCAGCCTCGCGTCAAGCTCGAGGTCTGGCTCCACCGTGACACCGCGCGGCCCGTGCGGTCCATTTCCAACGCCGAAGAGCTCGTCCAGGACGTCCTCCGTGCCGCGGATGGTCGCGGCGCCGTCACGCAGGAGGCGGTTGCTCCCAGCCGCCAGCCGCGACGTGACATGGCCGGGCACGGCGCCAACCGTCTTTCCCATGTCGTTGGCGAAAACGGCAGTGATCAGGGATCCCGATGGATCCGCCGCCTCTACGACGATCGTGATCGCGCCGAGCGCCGCCATGATGCGGTTCCTGGCCGGGAAGCTCCAGCGGAACGGCCGGCAGCCGGGCGGCAGCTCCGACAGCACCACGCCGACCTCGCGTATCTCTCGGTGGAGCTTGTAATGCCGGGTGGGATACGCGACGTTCGGACCGCACGCGAGCACCGCCACCGGACGCCCCTTGCCGGCGAGCGCGCCCCGGTGGGCAAAAGCGTCGACCCCGAGCGCCAGACCGCTGATCACGGTGACTCCCGCGACGGCCAAGCCGCGCCCGAGCTCCTTGGCCACTTCCGTCCCGTAGGGCGACGGCTTGCGGGTGCCCACGACAGTCGCCGCCGGCTGTGACAACAGTTCGCCGAGCCGCTCGGGCGGCCCGGTGCAGTAGAGGACGCGGGGCGGGTCCGTGAGCCGGTGCAGTCCCTGCGGAAACTGGGCGGCATGGCGGCAGATCGCCGACACATCCGCGTCGATCAGCTGCTCAAGCGCCTCGTCGGCGTCGAACTCCTCAACGAACCGCCTTGCCACGTCGGCGCTGCGGCCGCGAGTGACCCGTTCGATGAGGCCCTCCTCGTCAAGCTCGAGCAGTCGCGATGGCCGCTGCCTCGGCCGGTCGAGCAGCCCCGCAATCCGAGGAGCGAGATGCGCGATCAGGTGGCTGTGGCGCAGACACTGCTCACAGACGCTCACGCGGCCACCCCCAGCGGAAAGGTGAGCTTGTAACCGAGCGCCTCGTCGATGTCGCTCAGGCCCACCTTGGAACGCCCCCCGAGGTCCGCGATCGTTCGGGCGAGCCGCAGCACACGGTCGTGGCTGCGCGCGCTGAGCGGTGAGTTCGCGTTGCCGCTCAGGAGGCGGCGCATCGCATCGGCGGGCAGCCTGACGTGCTTGTCCGTGAGCCGCGCGTCCATCTCCGCGTTGGCGTGGATCGCCGTGCCCGCGAAACGCGCGAGTTGGAGCTCACGTGCAGCAAGCACGCGCTCTCGCACCGCAGCGGAGCTCTCGGGGCGGCCGCGGGCGACCTCGAGTTGGGGCGAAGCGTCGAGCTGGCACACCAAATCGATCCGGTCGACGAGCGGCCCGCTCAAGCGACGGTGGTAGCGCAGCCGATCCCTTCCGTCGCACGTGCAGTCGGACGGCGGGCGCGCACATGGGCAGCTGTTGCAGGCGGCGATCAGCATCGTGGCCGCCGGGAAGACGAGCGAGCGCTGCCCGCGGGTGACCTTCACGACGCCTTCCTCGAGCGGCTGCCTGAGCGCCTCGAGCGCGGGGCGCGAGAACTCCGCAAGCTCGTCGAGAAAGAGGACGCCGCGGTGGGCAAGCGTGATCTCGCCCGGCCGTGGTGTGCTGCCTCCGCCGACGAGACCGGACGGCGAGATGGTGTGGTGCGGTGCCCGGAACGGACGTTCCTGCGCCAGCGTGCCGTCGCTGATGCCCGCGACACTGTGGACGCGCGTGATCTCCAGGGCCTCCTCGAAGCTCGGCGGGGGCAGGATTCCCGGCAGGCGCCGCGCGAGCATCGTCTTGCCCGCGCCCGGCGGCCCGATCATGAGCAGGTTGTGCCCGCCGGCCGCGGCGATCTCGAGTGCGCGCCGCGCATCGCTCTGTCCGTGCACCTCGTCGAGGTCAGGCCAAATCTCGCGCGAGCGTTCCCGCTGAGACCGGGCGGCGGGAGCGGGCGGCGTCCAGCGGCCTGCCAAGAGGTCCACGAGACGCTGCAGGCTGGGCGCGCCGAGGACTTCGATGCCGTCCACGAGCGCGGCTTCGGCCGCGTTCTCGTATGGCACGATCAGGCGCGCGTAGCCGGCCGCTCTGGCGCCCACGGCGACGGCCACTGCACCATGGACAGGCCGGAGCTCGCCGCCGAGCGACAGCTCGCCGCAGACCGCGCAAGACTCCAGCCGTTCCGGGGGCAGCTGTCGGCTGGCGGCGAGCAACGCGACGGCAAGGGCGAGGTCGAAGCTCGGCCCGGCCTTCCTAACGTGCGCGGGGGCGAGATTGGCGGTGAGCCGCTGGAGCGGGAATTCGAAACCCGAGTTGAGCACCGCTGCTCGCACGCGCTCGCGTGCCTCGCGCACGGCAGCGTCGGGAAGCCCGACGACCGTGAACACGGGGAGTCCCGGGCGGACGTCGACCTCGACCGTGACCTCCCGGCTGTCTACGCCCTCGAGGGCAAAGGTGGCGATGCTTGCGAGCACATGGCGAACCTACGTAGCCATCTGTAACGGCGCTGTAACTGACGTAAAAACTCTGCAACGCGATTGCGACGATCGCGTTGCACGAGCTCTTCGTAACGGCTTTGTCACAGAGCCGTTACGAACTTGTCACGCTCGCGTGTGGTCCCGTTACACACGCCTCCGTACGGTCGTCGCATGGCAACTTCACTCGACTCGCGGCGTGCCCTAGGGGAGCTCGGAGAGCGCATCGCCCGCCAGCACCTCGCGCGGGCGGGCTACGAGATCCTCGCCACGAACTTCAGGACCCGCTTCGGCGAGCTCGATGTCGTGGCCGCCGACTCGCGCTGTCTCGTGTTCTGCGAGGTGAAGACCCGCATAGCCGGCACGCGGCGCGGCCCGGCCGGTCCTCTTGACGCGATCGGACCTAGGAAGCGGGCACAGGTCCGCGCGATGGCGCGGGAGTGGCTGGCGAGCAGCCGCGGGTCGGGGCGCCCGAGTCGCGCCGAGCTCCGGTTCGACGCGATCGGAATCCTGATGACGCGCAGCGGCCGGCTCGTCTCGCTCGACCACCTGGAGGACGCGTTTTGAGCGCGCTATCCGAGAGCCAGCTGCTGGTAAGCGATCGACGCGAACGAGAGCCGGTGCAGCGGCGAGACGCCGTGCTCGGCGATGGCGGCGCGGTGTTCGGGCGTGGAGTAGCCGACGTTCGCGTCGAAGTCCCAACTCGGGTGACGCTGGGCCGCGCGTCGCATGTAGCGGTCGCGCGTGACCTTGGCGAGCACGGATGCGGCTGCGATTGCCGCGCTCGTGGAGTCACCGCCCACGACGGCGCGCTGCTCGTAGCCGAACGGCGGGACCGCGAAGCCGTCGACGAGGCAGAGGGCGCCCTCGCACGCGACGCCGAGCAGGGCTGCGCGCAGTGCGTCCAGGTTCGTCACGTGAAGGCCGCGTGAGTCGATGCCGCGCGGGCAGCGAGAGACGATCACGGCGCGGGCGGCGGCTCTGAACACGAGCGGGTACAGCTCCTCGCGCCCCTCCTCGGTGTGCTGCTTGGAGTCGTTCAGCTTGGAGAGGGCGCGCCGGTCGGCGAGGGTCAGGCGCTCGAGGTCGAACAGGACCGCCGCCGCCACAAGCGGACCCGCGAGCGATCCACGTCCGGCCTCGTCAGCACCGGCGATGAAGCGCCGCTCGAACGAGCGGTCGAAGGCAAACAGCCGGCGGCCGCTGGTGGCCGCGGACCTAGAGCGTCCCGATCCGGTGCGGGGGCCAGTACGTAAAGAAGGCCTTCCCGATGATCCATCCCTTGGGGACAGGTCCCCAGTCGCGGCTATCGTCGCTTTCCCCACGGTTGTCGCCCATCATAAAAAAGTGCCCGGGCGGAATCGTGATGGCCCGGGGTTCGTTGCAGATGGGACAGCTCGGATCGGGCCGGATATAGGGCTCATTCAGCTTGTGGCCGTTGATGTAGGCGTAGCCCTGGATCACCTTGAGGCGGTCTCCCGGCAGCCCGATGATCCGCTTGATGAAGTTGGTGTCGGACTGCTGGGGCGTCGGCTTCGGGCACGGTTCGTCCGGAGGCTTGTTGGGGTCACCGCACTGGACTTCCAGGTCTGCGCCCTTCGGTGGCTTGAAGACCACGACGTCGCCGCGGTGGAAGCTCGTGAAGTGGTGCGAGACCCGGTCGACGAGCACCCGCTGCCCGATGTCCAGCGTGGGCTCCATCGAGCCGCTCGGGATCCGGTACGGCTTGACGATGAAGGCCTGAATGCCGAGCGCGAGCCCGAGCGCAACGGCGACGATGATGACGAACTCGACGACCGAGCCCGACGCGCTCTTCTTCTGCTTGCTCGTCGCCACCGGGCGGCTAGCGCGACGCGCGGGGCATCAGGACTCCTGGTCCGCGCTGTGCTCTGCCGTCGGCTCTTCGTCTGGTGCGTCCGCGGTCTCTTCGGCTGCCTCGGCCGTCTCGCCCGCGGTCTCCTCCGCGGCTGGTTCCTCGGTCGCCGCTGCTTCGGCCTCCTCCTCGGTCGCAGCAGCCGCTTCCGGCTGTGTCTCCTCGGGGGCCTCCGTCTGTGCGGTGGCCTCAGCGTCCTCGGCCGTACCCGCTTCCTCCGGGGTCAGGACTTCCGCATCGACCTGCGCGCCCTGCTCGTCGAACGCCTGCGGGATCACGTCCGCCGGCTCCGGCCCGGTGTACTGACGCTCGCGGACGCGCGCGCGGCGGCCGACACGACCGCGGAGGTAGTAGAGCTTCGCCCGCCGGACGTCGCCGCGGCTCGCGACCTCGATCCGCTCGATCTTCGGCGAGTGCAGCGGGAACGTCCTCTCGACGCCAACGCCGAAGGACTGCTTGCGGACGGTGAAGGTTTCGCGGACCCCCGTCCCCTGGCGCTTGAGGACGACGCCCTCGAACACCTGCGTGCGTCGGCGCGTCCCCTCGACCACCTGGAAGTGCACCTTCACCCGGTCGCCGGCTTGGAACTGCGGCACGCGCTTGAGTTGCGCCCGCTCGAGGGTTTCGATCACGTTGCTCATGACAAAAGAAGTGCGCCAGAGCATGGGCTGCGCCCAGGCTTGACGCGTGTCGGTGAATGGTATCGAAGGCGGAGATGCCTTCCGGTATTTGCGGCTTCAGGCCTGGCCCATGCGCCGGCGGCTCTGCTCGAGGCGCCACTCACGGACCTTCCCGTGATCGCCAGAGGTGAGCACGTCCGGCACGAGATACCCGTGCCAGTCAGCGGGACGAGTGTAGTGCGGGTATTCAGGAGCGCCCTCGAGCGCCGCGCTGAACGACTCCTCGAGCGCGCTGTCCTCGTGCCCGAGCGCACCCGGCAGCTTGCGCAGGACCGCGTCGCACATGACCATCGCCGGCAGCTCGCCGCCCGTCAGCACGTATGGCCCGATCGAGACCACATCCGAGGCGAGGTACTCGTTCACGCGCTCGTCGAAGCCCTCGTAGCGGCCGCAGAGGAGGGTGATCTCCTTTTCGTTCGCGAGCTCGCTCGCGAGGGTCTCGTCGAACTGCCTGCCACCTGGCGCGAGCGCTATTACGCGCCTGTGCCGGCGGAGCTCGAGCGGGTCGGCTCCATATCGGGCCCGCAGCGCGGACTCGACGACGTCCACGCGGATGACCATCCCGGCGCCTCCGCCATACGGGGTGTCGTCCACCTGGCCGGCGGTAAGGGGAGTGGTCGCGCGGATGTCCACCGTCTCGAGCTCGTGGCCGCGCTCCAGCGCATTCCGGACGTGACGCTGCTCGAGAAACCAGTCGAACCAGCGCGGGAAAAGGGTGAAGACGTCGATGTTCATGGGGCGTCAGCGGGCTCGTCGAGACCGAGGAAGGCGAGGTCCACCTCGATGCGCCGCGCCTCGAGGTCGATGCTTCTGATCGCGTCGGAGATGAACGGGATCAGCGTTCCCTCGGGTCCTGTCTCGAGCACGTCGCACGAGGGCGCCTCGACCACGCGCGTGACCTCCCCCACGCCCACCACCTCGCAGCCGACGAGGTCGGCGGTGAGGTATTCGTCGGGCTCGAGCGGAGCCTGCGCGGCGGCGGCGAGGAGCGCCTCGCCGGTGAGGGCTCCGGCGGAGTCGCGGTCGGCGACGCCGTTCAGGCGAATGAGCGGGCGCTCGTCTGTGCCCGCTCGGCGCTCGATGCGCGCGCGGCGGCCGGCGATTGTGAGAGTCATGCCCTTCGGAAGGGGGTGCGACGCGCGGGTGACATAGAAGCTGCCGTCGAGGCCGTGAGGCTTGCCGACCCTGCCGACGGGGACGAGGCGCTCGTCGTCCGTCAATCCACCACGTCGAGGAGCATCCTGCGCCCCTCCTTCGCCGCGCACGCGCGCAGGACGCACCGGAGGGCGTTCACGGTCCTGCCCCCGCGCCCGATGACCTTGCCCACGTCGTCCTCCGCCACCGAGAGCTCGTAGACCATGGAGCCGTCGTCCTCCTCGTAGGACTCGACGGACACCTCGTCGGGGCTGTCGACGAGCGACCTTGCGAGGTACTCGACGAGATCCTGCATTGCGGGAGGCGCCTAGCTCGAGCCGCCGGCCGTGCCGGCCGGGGACAGGCCCTTGGCGCGCATGAGCTTCTTCACGGTGTTCGTGGGCTGGGCTCCCTGGGCGAGCCAGTGCTGGAGCCGCTCCTGGTCGAGGACGATCTCCGACGGCTCAACCTGCGCGTTGTAGCGCCCGATCGTCTCGATCACGCGACCGTCGCGCGGTGAGCGCTGGTCCGCGACCACGACCCGCCAGATCGGGTTCTTGCGTCCGCCGACGCGGGTCAGCCTTACACGTACTGCCAAGTCTCAGTTCACCTCTCTAAATGGAAACGCGGCGCAGAACGTTAGCGGCCCCATGCGCGGCGCAGAACGTTAGCGGCCCCGCGCGAGCTGCGACAGGGAGGGCATCTTCCCCTGTGACAGCGCCTTCATCATCTTCTGCATCTGACCGAACTGCTTGACGAGCTGGTTCACCGCGCTCACGTTGGTCCCTGACCCCAGCGCGATGCGCCGCCGCCGGGACCCGTTCAGAAGCGACGGGTTCGCGCGCTCCTCCGGCGTCATCGAGGTGATGATCGCCTGCACGCGGTCGAGCTCGCGGTCGTCGATCTTCAGCCCGCTGAGCTGACTGCCCAGGCCGGGGATCATCTTCAGCAGGCCGCTCACCGGCCCCATCCGGCGCACCTGGTGCAGCTGGTCGAGGAAGTCGTCGAAGGTGAACTCCTGCCGGCGGATCTTGCGCTCGAGCTCCTCGGCCTTCTTCTCGTCGAACTCACGCTCCGCCTTTTCCACGAGCGTCATCACGTCGCCCATGCCGAGGATGCGCTGCGCCATCCGGTCCGGGTGGAAGCGCTCGAACGCGTCGAGCTTCTCGCCGGTGGACGCGTAGAGGATCGGCTTGCCGGTCACGGCCTTGACCGACAGCGCGGCGCCGCCCCGGGCGTCGCCGTCGAGCTTGGTCATCACGACGCCGTCGAAGTTCGCGGTCTCGGCGAACTGCTCCGCCACGTTCACCGCGTCCTGGCCCGTCATCGCGTCGACCACGAGCAGGACGTTGTGGGGCTTCGTCCGCTTCTTGATCTCCGCGAGCTCTTTCATCAGGTCGGCGTCGATGTGAAGGCGTCCGGAGGTGTCGACGATCAGAACGTCGCGGCCCTCGGACTTCGCCCGGCCGAGCGCCCACTCGGCGATGTCGATCGGATCGCGGCCCGTGCCCTGCTCGTACACCGTCGCTCCGACCTGGGAGCCCACCTTCACGAGCTGGTCGACGGCGGCCGGGCGGTAGACGTCGCAGGCCGCGAGGGCGACGTCCTTCTTGTGCTCCTCGCGGAGATGGCGGGCGAGCTTGCCGCAGGCGGTGGTCTTGCCGGAGCCTTGAAGGCCGGCCATAAGGATCACGGTGGGCCGCGAGGAAGCGAAGACGAGGTCGCGACCGGCGCCGCCCATCAGCGCCGTGAGCTCTTCGTCCACGATCTTCACGACCTGCTGCCCCGGGTTGAGCGACTCGAGCACATCGGCTCCGAGCGCCCGCTCCTTCACGGCGGCGGTGAAGCGCTTCACCACCTGGAAGTTCACGTCGGCTTCCAGCAGCGCCAGCCGGATCTGGCGCATCGCCTTGTTGATGTCGTCCTCGGTGAGTGTCCCGTGCGAACGGACCTCGGAGAGGGCCGACTGCAGCCGTTCTGAGAGCGTGTCGAACATCCGGAGCTGAGGCTAGCGGGACGCCGCCACCGCGAGCGCCTGTTCGACGTCCGCAATGAGGTCGTCTGGGTGCTCGCAGCCGACGCTCATTCGGATGAAGCCAGGCGCCACCGCATCGCCGCCCCAGCGGCCGCGGCGCTCAGCCGAGCTGTGCACGCCGCCGAAGCTGGTCGCCTCGGTCACGAGCCGGCTCGCCGCGAGGAAACGCTCCGCCTGCTCCTCGCTCGGCAGCGTGAAGCAGACGATCGTCCCGAAGCGCGTCATCTGCCTGCTCGCGAGCTTATGCGAAGGGTCCGACGGGAGGCCGGGATAGCGCACGCTCTCCAGGTCGTCGCGTGCCGCGAGCCGCTCGGCGAGCGCCTGGGCCGTGGAACACTCACGCTCCAGGCGCACGTCGAGCGTTGCGAGCGAGCGGTGCGCCAACCACACCTCAAACGGCGCCGCCACCGATCCCGCGTGAATGCGCCAGTCCACCAGCGCCTCAGCTTCCGCGGGTTCGCGGGCGCATACGTATCCGAGGATGAGGTCCGCGTGGCCGCTCAGATACTTCGACGCGCTCGCCATGGAGAAATCGGCGCCCAGCTCGAGCGGCCGCTGGCCGAGCGGCGTGGCGAAGGTGTTGTCAACCGCGACCAGCGCGCCCGTCGCGTGGGCGCGATCGATCAGCAGGCGGAGGTCGCAGACGTCGAGGCCCGGATTCGAGGGGGTCTCGAGCCAGACGAATGAGGCGCCGTCGATCGCGTCGGCGAAGCCCGGGTCTGCGGTCGGCACGAGTCGCACCTCAACGCCGCGTTCGGCGAGGTGGGAAGTCGAGAGAGAGCGCACGCCCATGTAGCAGTCGGAGGGGGCGACCAGCACGTCGCCGGGCCGCAGCCGAGGCAACAGGACGGCCGCCACCGCCGCCATCCCGGAGGGGAACACCACGGCGCTCCCGCCCTCGAGTTCGCCGAGTGCCGACTCGTAGCGCGTGAGAGTCGGATTGCCGTAGCGGCCGTAGACGTAGTCGGACGATTCCGGCGGCCCGCTGAGGTGGTACGGGGCCGCGAATGTCGGGCCAGGCAGGAACGGCGTGCCCTGGTCGGCCTCCGGAAGCCCGGCGCGCACTACGCGGGTGCCATCGCGGTACTCGGAGTCGGCCATGGACTGAACCTACAGGCTGGAGGGAGGAATCCGTCAGCTGCCGATGATGGCCCGCGCGAAGTCGTCCGGGTCGAACGGGCGCAGGTCCTCGAGGCTCTCGCCGATCCCGATCAGCTTCACCGGTACGCCGAGTTCCTGGGCGATGGCGAGCGCGATGCCGCCCTTCGCCGTGCCGTCCAGCTTCGTGAGGACGATGCCGCTCACCTCGACCGCCTCGCGGAAGAGCATCGCCTGGCGAAGACCGTTCTGGCCGGTGGTGGCGTCGATCGTGAGCAGCGTCTCGTGCGGCGCGTCGGGGATCTGCTTCTGGATCACGCGCCGGACCTTCGTCAGCTCGTCCATGAGGTGGTGCTGGGTGTGCAGGCGGCCGGCGGTGTCCACGATCACGACGTCGTGCCCGCGCGCCTTCGCCGCCTCGATCGCGTCGAACGCCACCGCACCCGGATCCGAGCCATGGGCGGCGCGGACGATGTCGCAGCCCGCGCGGTCCGACCACTCCACGAGCTGCTCAACGGCCGCCGCGCGGTACGTATCGCCCGCCGCGAGGATGACCGACTTTCCGAGCTCGCGCTGGAGGTGCCAGGCGATCTTCCCGATCGTGGTGGTCTTGCCGGTGCCGTTCACGCCGACCATGAGGATCACCGTCGGATGCGGGCGCAGGTCGATCGTCATCTCGCCCGGCCGCGCCACCTCGGCCATGATCTCCGTGAGCCGGCGCGTGAGCTCCTCGCCGCCGGACAGCTCGCCCGAACCGGCCTCCGTCTCGAGCCGCTCGACGATCATCGCCGTGGTGGTCGCGCCGACGTCGGCGTAGATCAGCGTCTCCTCGAGACGCTCCCACGCTTCGTCGTCGAGCGTCTGGAACACGCTCGCCTGCAACTCGGCACCGAGCGCCTCGCGCGTCTTCGAGAGGTTCTGGCGCAGCCGCCGGAAGAAGCCCTGCCGCTCTTCAGCGGGCGCCTCTGCAGCGGCCGGCGCGTCCTCGCCCGTGATGAAGAGCTCGTTCCAGCTGCTCGGCATAACTGCAGAATTGCGGAATTGCGGAATTGCGGAGTGGCAGAGCTGGCTGACGCGGCGCGGCGGCGGGCCTACGCGGCCGCCTCCGTCGCCGGCTCGGCCGGCTCGCTTGCCTCGGAGAGGCGGGCTCCCTTGGGGAGCTTTCGTGAGATGACCTTCGACACGCCGTCGCCGCCCATGCTCACGCCGTAGAGGGCGTCGCCGGCGTCCATCGTGCGCTTCTGGTGCGTGACCACGATGAACTGTGCGCGGTCGGAGAAGCGGCCGATGAGCTGGAGGAAGCGGTCGATGTTGAGGTCGTCGAGCGCGGCCTCCACCTCGTCGAGGATGTAGAAGGGGCACGGGCGCGCCAGGAAGACCGCAAATAGGAACGCGAGCGCGACAAGCGACTTCTCGCCGCCCGACAGAAGCGACAGCCGCTTCATCGACTTGCCTGCCGGCGTGACCTCCACCTCGACCCCGGGGCCGTCGGCCGCCAGCTCGTCCTCGGGCTCCGGTGCTTCGGACGAGTCCTCGGTGGGAGCAGTGGGAGCGCCCCCCTCCGGCTGCTCTCCGCCTATCACCGGACGCGGGCCGTCCGGATGGACGAGGCGCAGCCTGCCCCGGCCGCCCGGGAAGAGGTGCTGCACCACGTCCTCGAAGTTCTTCGCGGCCGCCTCGAACGTCTCCTCGAAGCTCTCGCGGATGCGGCGGTCGGTGTCGCGGATCAATCCCTGCAGCTCGGAGAGGGCGGCCTCGAGGTCGTGGCGCTGCGTCTCGAGCTCCTCGACGTGCGCCACCGCCTCCTCGTACTCCTGCTTTGCCAGCGGGTTGACCGGGCCGAGCTGCTCACGCCGCCGCGCAAGGCGCTCGATGCGCGCGGTGAGGTCGGCGCGGGCTTCCTCGTCGAGGGCCTCCTCAGCCGGCGTGGGGTCGAACCCGAGCCGCGAGGCGAGCCGTTCCAGCTCGGCGCCGTGCTCGGCGGCGCGGTCGCGCACCTGCTGCGCCCGGACCTCCGCAGCCGTAACCGCCTCCGAAGCCTTCCGCAGCCGCTCCTGGAGCGACGCCTCCTCCTGCGCGCACGCGCGAAGCTCGGCCGCGGTGCTCTCGCCGAGAGCCTCGTCGGCCTCGAGCTCCGCCGTGAGCTGGTCGCGCCGCTCGGCAACGGCGGCCTCGGCTCGCTCAAGAGCCGTGGCCACCCGCTCGGCCGCCGCCGCGACCTCGACCTGCCGCTCGATCGCCGCGCGCAACAGCTGCGCGCGGCTGTGCCGCTCCGCACGCTCTCGCTCGATCTGCTCGGCGAGCCGCCGCTCGGCCCGCAGCTCAGCCGTGAGCTCCGCGTGCCGCACCGCCAGCGCGCCCTCGGCGGGCGCCTCGCGCCGGAGCTGCGCCTGCCGCTCGAGCCGGCGCACCGCCTCGGCTGCCTCGTCCAGCTCGCGAGCCGCCGCGCGCATGGCGGACTCCGCCTCGGCCCGCGCGGCGTCGGCATCCGAGACCGCACTCGCGGTCTGCTCAACGGCAGCCTGTGCGGCCTGCTCGCCACGCACCGCCTCGGCGGATGCAGCGGCCAGCCGCTCACGGCGTCCAAGCTGCTCGAGCACGCGCTCCTCTCCGCCCGCCGGCGCCTGGCGCAGCTCGCCCGTGGAGCCGAACAGCACGCGGCCGCCAGTGGTGACGGCGATGCCGCGGAAGGAGCCGGGAAGATTGTCGAGCGCCTCCACCACCCACGCGTCCGCGAGCACGCGCGCCACGTGAGCCGCCACGGGCGGCGCCGGCCGCACGTGGTCGAGCAGGCGTTCGGCGGTAGGTGTCGGGGGGCGCGTGTCGGGTGCCGGGGTGTCGCCGGGCGTTGGCAGCAGCGCGCTTCCGCCCACCGCGCCCGCGGCATCGAGCAGCGAGTGCCCCTCGCGCAGATCGGCCACCACACCCGCGCGCAGGAGCGACCCGAGAGCCGCCGCCACCGCGAGCTCATAGCCCTCGTCCGCGCCGACGTCTTCGGCAAGCGACCGCGTACCCGCGGGAGCGCCCCCCGCGGCACGCAGGAAGTGATTCACCGCAGCGAGCTCCGCGCCAACCCGCGCCGCATCCTGCCGCGCCGACTCCACGCCGCGCTCGGCCTCACGGCGAGCCACGCGCGCCTCGTCGGCCGCGCGCTCCGCGGCATCGAGCGCCGCGCGGCGCGACTCGAGCTCAGCCGCCAACTCGTCCCGGCGCGCCTCCGCGCGTGCCTGCTCCGCCCGCAGTTCCTCGAGCTCCGCCTCGAGCCCGGCCTCGCGCTGGGCCTCCAGACCGGCAAGCTCCGCTTCGATCTCCGAGATCCGGTCCGCGGTGGATTCGACCGATGACGCCTCAGCGTCAGCGCTCTGCGCCTCCTCAACCAGCGCGAGCTCGCGCCGCCGCCGCTCCGCGTCCTCACTCGCGCTCTGCCCGGCGTCGCGTGCCCGCTCGAGCCGCAACGCGATCCGGTCGGCCGCCGAGCGCGCCCCGAACACCCGCGCCGACAGCGCCTCGCGCGCCCGCGAGTGCTGCGCGAAAGCCTCCTCGGCCGCCTCACGCCGCCCCGCCACCGCCGCGAGCAGCCGCTCAGCCTCCGCCCGCTCGGCTGCCGCGGCACTGGCCACCCGCTCCGCCTCGGCGAGCTCCCCGGCAACCGCGCGCACGTCGTCGCGGGCCAGCGAGAGCCGCGCCTCGAGCGACTGCCGCTCAAGCCGTTCGTGCAGCTCCGCCGCCTCCGCCTGGCGCTTCAGCGGCCGCAGCCGCGAGCGCGCCTCGCGCTCCACGTCCAGAGCACGATCCAGGTTGTCCTGCGTGCGCTCGAGCTTGAGCTGAGCCCGCCGGCGACGCTTGCGGTGCTTGCCGAGCCCGGCGGCCTCCTCGATCAAGAGGCGCCGGTCGCGCGGCTTGGAGTGGATGATCGCCTCCACGCGCCCCTGCGACACCACCGAGTGCATCTCCTTGCCGAGCCCCGTGTCCGACAACACCTCGAGCACGTCCACGAGCCGGCAGCGGGCGCCGTTCAAGCGGTACTCGCCGTCGCCCGACCGATCCAGCCGCCGCACGATCGAGATCTCCGAGAAGTCTGAGTCCAGTTCGCGATCGCCGTTGTCGAGCACCACCTCGACCTCGGCCAGGTTCCGCGACGGCAACCCATGGCCGCCGGCGAAGATCACGTCCTGCATCGTCTGACCGCGCACGGCCAGCGGCGACTGCTCGCCTAGCGCCCACAGCACGGCGTCGGTGATGTTCGACTTGCCCGAGCCGTTCGGCCCGACGATCACGGACACGCCCGGCGCAAAGTCGAGCTTCGTGCGATCGGGGAAGGACTTGAAGCCCTTCAGGGAGATCGAGCGCAGATGCATGCTTAGGCCGACTCCTCCAGAGTGTCGAGCGCGCGCAGGGCGGCTTCCTGTTCCGCGCTCTTCTTGGTCCTTCCCTCGCCGCGCCCGATCTCCTCCCCACTGACCTCGGCCACCGCGACGAACGAACGGTCGTGCGGCGGGCCCTGCTCGGATTCGATCCGGTAGTTCACGACCTCCGCGCGGCGGGCCAGCCGCTCCTGCAGCACCGACTTGAAGTCCACCGGGTGCTCGAGCGCCTCGTCCACCTGCTCCGCGAAGGCTTCGACCACGGCCGGGGCCACGCGCTCGTAGCCAAACGCGAGATAGGTGGCGCCGATGATCGCCTCGCAGATCGAAGCGAGGATGCGGTCGCTCTCGATCAGCATCTCCGCGCTCTTGCCGGTGCCCTCCGGCGCGTGCTCCCGCAGACGCCTGGGGACGTCGAGGTCGCGCGCCACCTGCGCGCACGCCTGGCGCGACACCGCCTGCGCGCGCAGCTTCGTGAGTCGCCCGGCGCCGTAGCGCGGGAAGCGCGGGTACAGATCGCTCGACACAGACAGGCTCAGAACGACGTCCCCCAGGAAGGCCAGGCGCTCGTACGACTCCCAGCGCTGATCCACCCAGCTCGAATGCGTGAATGCCTGTTGTGCAAGGTCGGGCGGAAGCTCGTCGAGTAGGGAGCTGAGGGTGTCCAGGGGTCTAGGTCGTGCTTTGCGGGGCGTGGGCGGCAACGAAGTCGGCCGCCTGGCCGACCGTTTTGATCTTCACCGCCTCCTCGTCCGGGATGCGGATGCCGTAGGTGTCCTCCAGCTCCATGGTCAGCTCCACCAGGTCGAGCGAGTCGGCCTCGAGGTCCTCCCTGAAGCGGGTGCCGTCCTGGATGCGGTCGATATCGACCTCGAGCTCCGTCGAGAGATGCTCGCGGATGAGCTGGAGAACCTCGTCTCTATTCATCGCTGGAGGCGACCGTAGCAGTGGGTGCGGATCGCAAGGCGCCACCGACCTCCAGAGCGGCCGCCGTGCGCTCGATCATGCGCTCATCCACCGCTCGCTGCGCCACACGCACCGCGTTCGCGATCCCCTTCGCGGTCGAGCCGCCGTGGGCGATCACGACGATGCCGCGGACCCCGAGCAGGATGGCTCCTCCCGTGGTGTTGGGGTCGAGCTCGCGGCGAAGACCGCCCACGGCACCGCGGATCAGGAGGCCGCCGAGCATCGACACAGGGCTCGAGCGAACGGCGTCGCGCACCGCTCCCACGACGGTTTTCGCCGTGCCCTCCATCAGCTTCAGCGCGACGTTTCCCGTGAAACCGTCGGTGACGACCACGTCCGCCACGCCCGCCGTCACGTCGGTCCCCTCGACGTTCCCGATGAAGTTGATGGAGCTCCCCTGCGCCGCCGCCAGGCGCTCGTGCGCGGCCACCACGTCGGGGGTGCCCTTCTTCGCCTCCTCGCCGATCGAGAGAAGCCCGACGCGCGGCCGTTCCACGCCGTGGACGGCTTCCATGAACGCGGAGCCCATGTAGGCGAACTGCACGAGGTGCTCGGGCCGTACCTCGACATTGGCGCCAACGTCCACCATCAGCGTCGGCGAGCCGGGCACGGGCAGCATCACCGCGATGCCGGGCCTGTGCACTCCGCGCAGGCGCCTGAGGTGGAGAACCGCCGCGGCAAGCGCCGCTCCGGTGGGGCCGGCGGACACGGCGGCGTCCGCCTCGCCCGCGGCCACCGCGCGCACCGCCTGGACGATCGAAGCGTCCGGCTTGGAGCGCACCGCCAGGACCGGCTCCTCGTCGTTGCCGATCGACACCGGCGCGTCGACCACGCGCTCGAAATCGGCAAGGGCGGCGGCGGGACCAAAGAGCGTCACCTCGGACGCGGACAGGCGTCCACCTTCGGCCACGGTCGCGGGACCGTGATCGGCGCCGTTCGCGTCGAGCGCGATCATCCCCGCGGAATGGTGACTAATCGCGCGGCGGCTTGACTTCGCGGCCGCCGTAGTGGCCGCACACCGAGCAGACCCGGTGCGGCAGGCGCGGAGCGTGGCACTGCGGGCAGGTGCTCAGGCGCGGCGCCTCGATCTTGTGCTGAGAGCGCCGCTTGTTGGTGCGCGCGTGCGACTGCTTTTGCTTGGGAACCGCCATGCGGGGGGCGAGTCTAGCGACTCGCGATCCGCAGGTCAGAGGTCAGAGGGCTGGGCACTGGGCACTGGTCACTCGAACTTAAGTTCCCTCAACTTCGCCCAGCGCGGATCGGGCGCTGATTCGTGCTGGTGATCGGGCGCCGCCGTATTGAGGTTCTCGCCGCAGACCGGGCAGAGGCCCTTGCAGTCCTCGGTGCAGACGATCTGCGTGGGCAGCGCGAGCACGAGTGCGTCGCGGGCCCAGGCGCGGAGGTCGAGCTCCTCGCCATCGACGTAGGGCGAGATGAGCTCGTCGTCGTCGCCGCTGTTCGGCTGGTCGACCTCCCGCGCGTCCACGTCGATCGTGCGGCCGGCGGGCTCGAGGCAGCGCATGCAGGGGCCGTTGAGCGGCGCCGCGAACCGCAGCCGCAGCGCGTAGCCGCCCATCGTCCGCGAGACGTCCAGCCGCACCGGCACCTCACGCGCGCCGGTCTCATACGTCTGGCCGCCGAAGGACAGCGGATCCACGGTCACATGAGTGTCGATCCGGCGTCCCTCGCCGGAGTGCAGCGACAGGCGACCGAGATCGAAGATGTCGGTCCTCTGAGCCATCGCTACGAAAAGGTAGCGATGCGGATCTGGTGCCCTAGCGGACTTCGGCCTCTTCGCGGCCGGCGAGCCGGTCGCGGCCGCGCTGCACCGCGGCGGTGAACTTCGTGAGGTTGACCTCGAGGGTGTTGAGGATGTCGTCGGCGTAGTCCTCGGCGCCGAGACGGATCTCGCGCTCGCGCGCGCGGGCCTCCTCGATGATCTCGTCGGCCTGGCGCTCCGCCTGCTTCACGACCTCTTCGTTCGAGATCAGGCGGGTCTGCTCGTCGCGCGCCTCCTTGATGATCCGCTCGGCCTCGCGCTTGGCCTCGGCGAGCATCTCCTGGCGCTCCTTCACGATCCAGCGCGCCTGCTTGATCTCCTCGGGGATCGTCGCGCGCATCTGATCGAGGATGTCGTAGATCTCCTCCTTGTCGACGCGCA
>JAICJR010000261.1 GCA_025928345.1 Thermoleophilaceae bacterium
CGAACGCCGTGGGCGACTCGCGCATCTCGTCGGACACGATCGCCTCGAGGTCGAGCGCCGTGACCTTCTTCTTCTTGTCCGCCAGCTCCTTGAAGCGCTTGAAGGCGGTGTTCAAAGCGGCACCCTCCACCTGGAAGCCCAGCTCCTCGAGCGCCTTGCGCAGCGCGTGGCGGCCGGAGTGCTTGCCGAGCACGATCGAGTTCGTCTCAAGGCCGATCGTGGTGGCGTCCATGATCTCGTAGGTGGTGCGCTCCTTGAGCACGCCGTCCTGATGGATGCCGGCCTCGTGCGCGAACGCGTTGCGGCCCACGATCGCCTTGTTCGGCTGCACCTGGTAGCCGGTGAGGCGCGTTACGAGCCGGCTCGTGCGAGCGATCTCGCGCGTGTCGATCCCGGTCCACAGCCCGAGGCTCGCCTCGCGCGTGTGGAGCAGCATCACGATCTCCTCGAGCGACGCGTTGCCGGCGCGCTCGCCGATGCCGTTGATCGCGCACTCGAACTGGCGACAACCTGCTTCGAGCCCGGACAGTGAGTTCGCCACTGCAAGGCCGAGATCGTTGTGGCAGTGCACCGACGTCGTGACCTTGCTCAGGTCGGGCACGAGCCTGTACAGCTCGGCCCACATCTCGGCGTACTCCTCGGGCATCGTGTAGCCGACCGTGTCCGGCACGTTGATCGTGGTCGCGCCCTCGTCGATCGCGATCTGGACCACCTCGGCCATGAACTCGATGTCCGAGCGCGAGCCGTCCTCGGGGGAGAACTCCACGTCGTCCAGGTACTGCTTGGCGTGCGCCACGGCCGCGCGCGCCTGGCCCTTCACGTCCTCGCGGGTGGTCTGCAGCTTGCGCTCGATGTGGATGTCGCTCGTGGCGATGAAGGTGTGGATCCGCGGCCGCTCGGCGTCCTTGACGGCGTTCCAGGCGGCGTCGATGTCCTGGGCGCTCGTGCGCGCCAGGCCGCAGATGATCGGGCCCTCCACCTCGCGCGCGATCGCCTGCACCGACTCGAAGTCGCCCGGCGAGGTGATCGGAAAGCCGGCCTCGATCACGTCGACGCCAAGGCGCGCGAGCTGGTGCGCGATCTCGAGCTTCTCCTGCTTGTTCAGCGAGATGCCGGGCGACTGCTCGCCGTCGCGCAGCGTCGTGTCGAAGACCCGTACTCGGTTCTCGTCTCTTCGCTCTCGATCGCTCATGTCGTTCCTATTCCTCTCTTCTCAGGTCCTGCCTTCTCCGAATCGGTTTGCGGCTGCGCGGCCGCCACGCGTTATTCCCCCCGAAGGGGGAGGAGGAGAAGTCGGAGGTTGAGAAGGAACGCCACGGGCCACCAAGACTACACAGTGGCGAAAGCTTTCCGAGGGCCTGCGGCTACGGGACTGTGCCGAGGACGCCCTTGTTGCCATTCCCGTTCGCATTGACGCTGCCGTTCCCGTTTTCGCTCGCGGCCGGCGGCGTGGTGACCACCGGCGTCGTGGGGGCGACGGTCGTGGGCAGCGGCTGCGTGGCATGGGGAGTAGCGTGCCTCGAGCTGTTCTGCTGTCCGCTACCCGGCGTGACCGGGTGCGCGGGATGCGTCGGCTTCGCGGGCGTGGTCGGCTTCGCCGGGTGAGTCGGCTTGGCGGGATGAGTGGGGTGAGCCGGGTGCGACGAGTTCCCCGGATTAGTGGGATGAGCGGGGTGCGTGGGATGCGCCGGGTGCGTGGGGTGCACCGGATGCGAGGAAGAACCACCGCCGCTGTGCGCCGCCCCGTGCTGCGTGTGTGCATTCGCTGACTGCTGGTGTCCGGGCGCGCTGCCGGAAGCGCCGGGGGCGCTCACGGGCTTCCTCGTGGCCGCGGGGGTCAGTACCGCGCCCGCCTTCGCGGCGTGGTTGCCGGCTGCGGACGAGTGCGCGCTCACGGCGGGATGCCCGTGCGAATGGCTCGTCTTCTGCGCGACCTCCACGGCGCCCGCTCCGGCGGCCACGGTGACCACCGCCACGGCCAACAGCTTCGATGCCCCCGACAGGGCCAGCGTCTTGCCGCCCACCGCTGAGGCGAAGCCCGCGCCGCCGGACGAAGACGCCGCGGCGGCTCCGCCACCGCCCGAACCCGCGCCTCCGAGAAGCTTGTGGAGCAGCCCCGCGGCCACTGCGGCCGGAATCGGCGGGGCTATCGCGGCGAGGTCGCGCTTGCGCGTGCGGAGCACCTGCTCGAATCCCGCGCAGCCCGAGCACGTGCGCAGGTGCGAGCGAACACGGCGGCCGCGCAGCACGCGGCCGTCGCCGTCGGAGATCGTGCGGCGGACCTGGTCACATTCCATGGCCCGTCCCTCCGCCAGGTCGTGCAGCGCCGTGCGCGCCTCGTAGACCAGCTGCCGCGCGTGCGCCTCGGTCACCGCGAGCACCGTTCCGATCTCGCGATACGGCAGCCCGCTCAGCTCGTGCATCACGAGCGCCCCGCGCTGTGCGTCCGGCAGCTCCCGCAAATCCTGGACGAGCTCGGTCAAGCGCTGCTTGACACCCGGATCGTGGGCGGGCGCCTCGATCTCCAGGGCGGCGTCGATCGCCGCGTGCGGGCGGCGCTTGCGCAGGAGCGACACGCTCTCGTTGTGCGCGATCCGGAAGAGCCAAGGCCTGACCGGGATGTCGCGCTGCTCGCCGACGATCGCGCGCAGCGCGGAGGCCATCGTGCTCTGGAGCGCATCCGCCGCGTCCTCCGGGTTCCCCACGATCGACCGGCAGTAGCGATAGATCGCCTGGTAGTGACGCTCGTAGAGCGTCTCGAAGGCCCGCGAGTCGCCAGCCGCCGCCAGCCGGAAGAGGCGATCGTCGCCCATCGCGCGCAGGGCGGTGGCGGGCACTTTCGCCCGCGGAAGCTGTGCGGCCATCCCGGCCATCCCCTGCATTATCGGCAGGTTTGCCGGACGGGCGGAGAGGTAGGGGCTCCTCGCACCGCCTGTGACGAGGAACCCCTTGCATAATCCTCTCCTTGGCCGGAAGCCGAACCGTCCGCGTCAGACTGCCCCGCCGAGGGCGGGGAAAGCCGACTCGTCGGTCAGCATCGGGGCCCGGAACGGCCGGCTGCCTGGAACCCTGTGGGGCAGCCGCGCGCTCACCAGGTTCGCTCCGGTGAGGTCAAAAGTCACTGGGTGGCCCTTCCAAATGGGATCTTCACGCTGGGTCTCCTGTTCCTACGTCCAATGCATGAACGCAGGAGCGCTCGA
>JAICJR010000222.1 GCA_025928345.1 Thermoleophilaceae bacterium
AGATCGTTCACGCCCGCGCACCAGCCGAGGCCGGCCGCGGCAGCATCGCTCCACAGCGATTGCACGGCGAACGTGTCGCCGCCATTGCCGGTGATGTTCCCGAGCGCGCCCGGGATGGGCAGGGTGCCCTGCCCGGTGAGGGGGTTGAGCCCCACCCACGCGCACTTGTCGCCGTTCTCGTTGGCGTCGAGCGTGTCGTACCAGCCGCCCAGGTGGGTCGGCGAGATGCCGGTGCCGACCACGTCCTCGGCGCCCGGATCGGTGATCGCCTCCTCCATCTCGTGCCCGAGCACGATCGAGAAGCCGTCGAGCTTGCCCCGCGCGCCGCTGTTAACGGAGTTCTCGCCGCACAGGTTCGTGCCGCTCGAGTTGATGGCCAGCTGGTAGGGGATGTTGCTGAAGGAGATCCCCTTGGTCAGGCCGTTGTAGGCGCCCGACTCGACGTCCGGCCAAACGTAGTCGTGGAAGGCGCAGTAGCCCTGCGAGACGGCGTTCGGATCGCTGAGGCCCGGCGGCTGCACGATCACGATCTCGGCGTTGTGCAGGTCGGTGATTCCGAAGTGCTGCACGGCCGCCTGCGCCTCGCGCCCGAGCACGGTGAGCGTGTTGCTCGAGCCCGCGGCGCCCGACAGGTTGGTCTTCGGCAGCGTGTTCGCGTTCGAGTCGTCCACCCAGATCCCGGCCAGCAGGTCGGGGTCGTTCGCGATGAACGTCTTGTTACCGGCGCTGTCGGTCTCGTAGAACTGGGTGCTCACGCCCGCCCAGTCCGTGCCGCCGATCTGCTGCAGGAAGTCCGCCATGTATCTGCCGGCGCCGTCGGGGTCGCAGGGCAGCGTCGCGCTGAGCGCTCCCTCGGTGATCGCCTCGCTCGCGCAGTTCGTGCCCGCCGGCCACGCGCCAGTCTGGCCCCAGCCCCAGTACACGAGGTACTCCTTCGGGTGCACCTGAACCTGGCCGCCGTAGTAGGCCATGTTGCCCGGGTACGGAACCCCGATCGCGGGCGTCTCCGGCACGATCGAGCAGGACTGCCCGAGCACGTTCTGCGGACACGGCGGCGCGGGTGGGACGAGCGTGCCGGCGGCCTGCTCGTGCTGAGCCTCCCTGAGGTAGTTCGGCATCTTTATCGGCTTCGCTGACGCGGTGCCGGCGAAAGCCAGCAGAGCGGCCGCCGCAATCGCCGCCGATGCGCCCCGTGCAATAGAGCTCTTGAACACGTTGCCTCCCATGTCATGAACTCGCGCCCGACCCCCTGCCGGTCGCAAGTCATTTGTCGACCTGGGAGGTTAGGTCAACTGCCCGCGACTGGTCGCAGTTCCGCTCGGCTGAGCCGGGCGAGAGTGGCGAGGCAGATCGCCGCCACCAGCGAGAGCAGCACGAAGCCGAGCACGTAGTTGCCCGTCGCGTCCTTCACCACGCCCATCGCCAGCGGCGGGAAGAAGCCTCCGAGCCCGCCCGCCGCGCCCACGACTCCCGTCACGGCGCCCACGCGGTCCGGGAACCACGCCGCCACGAGCTTGAACACCGCACCCGTCCCGAGGCCGAACGCGACGGCGAGGGCGAGGCAGAAGATCGTGATCGTGACGATGTGCTTGTAGGTGCCGGCGAGGCACAGCGCGAGCAGCGCGGTGGCGAGGAACGACCAGCGCAGCACGCGCTCGGCGCCCACGCGGTCGGACAGGATCCCGCCCGCCGGGCGCGCCAGCACGGCCAGGAGCGCGAAGCCCGCGGCGCGCCCGCCGGCGTCGGTCTTCGTCAGGTCGAACACGCTCGTGAGCAGCTTCGGCAGGTACAGGAACATCGCCACGAAGCCGCCGAACGAGAGGAAGTAGAACAGCGTGAGCCCCCACGCACGCGCGCTGCCCTCGCCCCGAAACGAGCTGAGCGAGGCGCCGATCGAGAGCGGCGCCGGGCGCGGCACCGGCGGGTCGCGCGCCACCAGCACGAACGCCACGCCCACCACGACCAGGAGAACTGCCGCCACGATGAACGGCGCGGTGAGCCCCCACGCATCGGAGATCCGCGGCGCGGTGAGCCCCGCCAGCACGGTCCCGCCCATTCCCATCCCGTAGATGCCGAGCGCGAAGCCCTGCCGCTCGGGCGGGTACCAGCGCGACACGTACGGCACGCCGACGGCGAACGACGCTCCCGTGAAGCCGAGCAGGAAGCCGAGCGCGATCACCGCGCCGAAGCTGTCGTGCCAGATCGCGAGCGCGATCAGCGGCACGAGCGTCCACGCCATGAGCGCCGTGAACGTGACGGGCGCGCCGTAGCGATCGGTGGCGATCCCGAGCGGCACCCGCATCACCGACCCGAGCAGCACCGGCACCGACACGAGGATCGACAGCTTGAGGTCGGAGAGCCCGAGGTGGTCCTGCAGGTCCGGCCCGAGCGGCCCGAGCAGGCTCCACGCGTAGAAGCAGAAGGTGAACGCGAGCGTGGCCACCGCGAGCATGCGGCGGGCGCTTCGCTGCTCTGTCATGGCAAAGGCTGGCGCACAGGCGTCGGGTAGCGGCGCCGGTAGAGGATGTACGGGCGCCCGATGTACTGCAGCGGGATGCTCCACGCGTGCACGAGCCGCGTGAACGGGAACGCCGCCCAGAAGAACCAGGCGAGGATCGCGTGCACCTGGTAGACCATCGGCGCGCCTGAGATCGCGCCCACCTTCGGGTCGAGGTAGAAGAGCGAGCGCCACCAGACGCCGATCGAGTCGCGGTAGTTGTACGGCGCGTTGGTCGCGAGGTTGTGCCCGAACGTCATCCAGCAGCCGAGCACGATCATCGCCGTGAGGATGCCGTAGGTGAAGATGTCGAGCCGGGTGGTGCTGCGGCGCACGCGGTCGCTGCGCGCGCGCCGGAACACGAGCCCGAGGAAGCCGATCAGCGAGATGCCGCCCGCGATCGCGCCCGCTATCGCCGCGATCCAGCGGTAGGTCTCCTCGTGGATACCCACCGCATCCGTCCACGCGTGCGGGATGTTGAGGCCGATGAAGTGCCCGCCCACTGCCGCCAGCGCGCCGTAGTGGAACATCGGGCTCGCCCAGCCGAGGATGCGGCGGTCGAGCAGCTGGGTGGAGCGGCTCGTCCAGCGGAACTGGTCGCGGTGGTAGCGCCACCAGTGGCCCACCACGAACACCGCCACGGACACGTACGGGATGATGATCCAGAGCAGGATCTTGCCCGCGCTCATCGCCTCGCCTCCAGCTCCGGCATCACATCGGGCGGCGCGAACGGCTCGAGTCCCACGAGCTCCTGCGGCGGGCCGTCGCCGATCAGCCGGCGCACGCTCGCGAGGTCGGTGGCCGACGCCTCGCCGAGCGTGAGGCAGACGGCGTCGAGCAGCCGCGCGTAGGGGTCCTGGTGGTCGTGCAGGCTGAGGCGCACGAGCTCGAGCGCCGCGCGGTGCTCGTGCAGCACGAGCTCGCCCCGACCCTCGGGCGCCGCGGCGGCGAACTCGAGCATCACCGGCAGGTAGTCCGGCAGCTCCGTGCCCTCGAGCGGCAGCCCGCAGGCCCGGTACATCTGCTTGAGCCGCACGAGCGCCATGCCGCGCTCGCGCTTGTCGCCCTTGGCGTAGAAGGTGAGGTAGAGGCCGGAGCGCTTGTCGAGGTCGAAGCTCTGCACGTAGTGCTCCTCGAGCGCGAGCGGATCGCACGCCGTCCACCACTCCATGAACTCGTCGAGCGCCTGCGCCGCACGTGAGCGCGGGAGCCCTCGCACCGCTTCGCGCAGCTCGCCGGCGGCGGCGCGCAGCTCGTCGTCCGGATACTGCAGCAGCAGCGAGCAGAGCTTGTAGACGGTCCGCGCCCCCGCGGCCGAACGCCTACGCATCGCTTCCTCCATCCTCGGCCGCGCGCTGGTCGCCCAGCATCTGGACGATGTCGAGCTTGTCGTCGGTGAGCATGAATGACTCCTCCTCGACCGACGAGTCGTAGGCGATCGCGCCGCAGTTCCCAGGGCCGCCCTCGAAGTCGAGTCCGCACGCGCCCTGCTGCTCCATCAGCGCGCGCCCCAGCTCGGCGTGCGCCTGCGGGATCACGTAGCGGTCCTCGTACTTCGCGATCGCGAGCAGCCGGTACATGTCCTCCACGTCGTTCACGCTCATGCCAACCGACTCGGGCATGGAGGCGTCGTGCTCGCCCAACACTTCGCGCTTTCGCATGTGCCCGCGCATCGCGGCAAGGCGGCGCAACACGCTGCGGATCACCTCGGAGTCGCCGGCGGCGAGCAGGTTGGCCAGGTAGTCCACCGGGATGCGCATCGAGTCGATCGCCGGGAACACGTGGTCCGGGTCCGCCTCGTAGCCGTCCTCCTCGAGCGCGTTCACGATGGGGGAGAGCGGTGGCACGTACCAGACCATCGGCAGCGTGCGGTACTCCGGGTGGAGCGGCAGCGCCACGCGGTAGCGGTGCGCCAGCGCGTACACCGGCGAGCGCCGCGCGGCCTGAATCCAGTCGTCCGGGATGCCGTCGCGCGCCGCCCGCTCGCGAACGTCCGGGTCCTCGGGATCGAGGAACACGTCCTGCTGCGCGCCCAGCAAATCGCGCGGGTCGGGCACCGAGGCGGCCGCCTCCACGCGGTCGACGTCGTAGAGAACGAGGCCGATGTAGCGGATCCGCCCCACGCACGTCTCCGAGCAGATCGTCGGTAGCCCCGCCTCGATCCGCGGGTAACAGAGCGTGCACTTCTCCGCCTTGTCCGTGCGG
>JAICJR010000005.1 GCA_025928345.1 Thermoleophilaceae bacterium
ACGGCGCGGCGTCGCGCTCGTCCCGCAGTCGCGACAGCTCCGCCTCGGCCAGCGCGTACTCCGGTTCGATACCGGCAAGGCTCTCGTTGGGAGCGTGCGCTCGGAACCGTTCGAGCAGCACGGTGGCTGCCGACTCGGCAGCCTCCACGTCCTGCTGCCGCCCGAGCGCTCGCGCCCGTTCCGCACGATCGGCGTGTGCGCGGATCGCGTGCAGGAAGAGCGCCCGCGTGAAGCTGACGAGCTCGGAATCTCCGTAGGCGTCGAGCGCAGGCCGCAGGGCATCGAGGGCCTCGTCGAGGTTGCCCTGCCATAGCGCCGTCGATGCGAGGGCCGCGTGGTTCGGCGCACCCCACATCGGGCCGCTCTGATGATGGCTCATCTCCATGCTGCGGGCCACGTGCTCAGCCGCCTGCTCGAAGTCGCCCCGCTCGGCCGCGATCTGTCCGAGCGCGGTGTGGGCCGAGGCGGTGTTCAGCCCCTCTTGCGAGAAGTCGACGATGTCCGTCGCGCGCTCCGTGGCCCTGTCCCACTCACCGAGCAGCCAGAGGCGCCCCGCCAGGTCTGCGGCGAGGAAGTCGCCCCATACCCTGCCGGCGCCCAGATCCTGTGCTCGCAGCACGCCCTCCTCGGCCACCGCGATCGACTCCTCGAGCTGACCGGCGTCCTCGAGCATCTGCGCCTCGTTCACGTAGCTCCGCCCGATCTGCTCGACGGCTCCGATCTCCTCGGCTATCGCGCGGCCCTGGCGGAGGTCCGCTCTCACCTCCTCGGGGTCCACTGCGCCCAGGTCGCAGATGCCGCGCGTGATCAGCGCGCTTGCCTCGATCCGTCTCGCGCCGACCTCGCGGGCGAGCTCCAGTGCCTGGGTCGCACGGTCGCGCGCTTCGGTCAGGTAGCCGGTGAGCATGAGCACCCGCGCGTGTTCCCCCAGCACCTCCGCCCGCTCCACCGACGGCTGCTCCGGCACTAGCTCGATCGCGACCTCGAAGCTCCGCCGCGCTTCCTCTCCCTGGCCGTCGAGCCACAGACAGCGAGCGAGCCTGGCGTGGCCGAGGCCGGCCCTCACGGCGTCGGTCTCGCGGTCGGCCCGGGTGATGATCTGACGCGCCAGCACGATCGCCCGGCGATTGTCGCCCGCGTTGTAGGCGGCATTGGCGGCACGCGCGGTCACGTCGAGGGCGTTCACGGCCTCGGCCTGATCGGGCGGCACGCGGTCGAGCAGCTCGAGCGCTCGTTCCAGGTGGCGCTGCGTCTCGGCGTACGCATGCACGTCCTCCGCCTGCGCCGCCGCGTCAAGCGAGGCGTCGAGCGCCGGGCCCAGGCGGCCCGCCGCGTACCAGTGCAGCGCCAGCTCCGCGGCCACCTCGCCCGAGCCGGCCAGTTGCGCGTCCTCGGCGAGCGCCTCGCCGAGCGCGGCGTGTAGCGCGGCCCGCTCGCCCGGCAACAGGTCCGCGTACACGGCCTCACGCAGCAGCTCGTGACGGAACGTGTAGGCCGTGCCGTCGTCGGTGGGAACGAGGATGCGCTGGGTGGCGGTCTCGCGCACGGCGTCGCGCAGCTCGCTCTCTTCGAGATCGCTCACCGAGGCGAGCAGGGGATGCTCAACCGGGCGGCCCACCGCCGCAGCCACCTGGAGCGTGCGCCGAGCCGGCTCCGACAGCCGCTCGACCCTGCCGAGGAGCGCATCGATCAGCGACTCCGGCAGGACGCCCTCGTCGGCCGCGGCCAGTAGCTCTTCGGCGAAGAACGGGTTGCCCTCCGAGCGCTCCAGCAGGCGCTTCACGAGCCGTGGCTCAGGCTCTTCGCCCAGGATGCCCGCAAGCTGCTCTCGCAGCTCGGCCTGGTCGAATGGCGCCAGCGTGATCCGCTCCGCGCGGCCGCTGCGCTCGAGCTCGGACACGAACGGGTGCAGTGGATGGCGGCGATGCACCTCGTCGGTCCGGTAGCTCGACACGAAGAGCACACGCTCGCTCCGCGAATTGCGGATGAGGAACGCGAGCAGGTCGCGCGTGGAGCGGTCGGCCCAGTGCAGGTCTTCCACCACGAGCGCAACGGGCTGCTCGGTGGCGGAGGCCGCGATCAGGCGGTGCACCGCCTCGAACAGCTGGCCCTGTACGAACTCCATCGGCGGCTCCGTCGCCGCCGGATCGGTGAGCTCAGGCCAGAGCCGCGCCAGGACCGCGCGTGCGGCGGGGTAGAGCGAATCGAGCGGCTGGCGCGCCAGCGGGCGCAGCGCGGCCACGATCGGCCCGTACGGCAGCTCACCCTCCGCCAGCTCCAGACACTCGCCGACGAGAACCTGCGTGCCGGCCGCCCGGGCGCGCTGCTCGAACTCGGCCACCAGGCGGCTCTTCCCCATGCCGGCGTCGCCGCCCACGAGTACTGCAGCCGACCGGCCGTCCGACGCGCGCGCGAGTGCGGCATCGAGCACGGCAAGCTCTGCCGCGCGCCCAACGAAGCGCGGGCTTGAGACGCGAACGGGCACGTCGCCATTATGTGGCGCGTGCCCTGATTCGCCCACCGCGGTCGAATCGGGCACGCGCCGGACCCCCCGAAGGCCCGGCGCCAGCCCGACTTCGCCCCTCACCCCCGCTTCACGCGCACCCGGGTGTGGGTGGCGAAGGAGTGGCCGCCGGCGTCGCGCGCCCGCGCGGTGACCTTGAAGCGGCGCACCTTGCGCAGCTTGCGCCGCACGGTGACCGACACCAGCTTCGACCGGCCCGGCTTGAGCCTGAAGGCGGCCTGGCCCGCCCGGGCGCTGTGGGCCCCGGACCCGAGGGTCAGCGTGCCCTTGCAGTAGCGCTTCGCCTGGCGCGGGCAGCTCACCCGGACGCGCAGCCTGCCGTGCCGAAGACGCAGGCTGCCGCCATGGAGGCGCACGCCGCGGAAGGCGTCCGCTAGCCGCGAGTCCCGGCCGCCCGTGGAGCCGGAGCCGGGCTGCTGCGGCTGCGCCGGCGGCTGGCTCGGCTGGACCGGCGGCTGCTGGGGCTGCGTGGCGGGGACCCACTCGTCGGCGCCGATGTCGGGGGCGGAGCCAAGGTTCCGGGCGTCGCCGTCGATGTCAGCGGGGCCCAGGTTCGCACTTGCCACGCCGGCGTCCCTCGTTGGTGAGCTCTCGAGCTGGTGGAAGTCGCCGTGGGCGGCGTCAACGAACTGCGGCTCGGCGGTCTGGTTGCCGTTCGTGCCCTCCGGCGTGATGTAGCCGGGCCCGGCGCGGTAGTTCGAATGCGAGGCGTCCACGTAGAACTCGACGTTGCCGTAGCCGCCCAGGGACGTGTCCCATGCGCCGCCCTTCAGGATCGAGTTCTCCATCTGCACCTGGATGTCGCACGTCTGCGGGGCCCAGCAGCCACCGTAGACCTGGAGCCCGAAGGCGTTGCCGGAGGCGACCGCTGTCACGTTCTCGAGGCTCAGGTGCACGGTGCCAACCGAGAACGACTGCGTAGCGTAGATCGCCGCCGTCGCCGGCGTGTTGGGCGCCCATGCCACGGTGTCGCGGATCAGGGCGTCCCCCTCGGTGCGGATGCCGATGCCGTCGTCGCCCTCGGCGATCACGTCCTCGACGGTCTCGCGCTCCGAGCCAGGGGGGTTGGAGATCGTCAGCGCGGCGGTCCCCGAGTAGCCGCCGGACTCGACCACGCGCACGTGAGAGAAGCTTCCCTCCGGGGCACTGACCACGACGGCGGGTGATTTGCTGCAGAAGTCGTCCGTGCAGCCGCTGTGGTCGTTGAGGATGGTGGGGCGAGGCTCACCGGCCTGGCCATGCACGTTGAGCTGCCACGGTATGTCGATCGTCACGCCGCTCGTGTACGTGCCGGGCGCGAGGACCACCTCGCCGCCGGGCGGCGCCTCGCTGATCGCCCGCTGCAGCCCGCAGGGCTGAGCCGGGTCGGAGCAGCCGGCGGTGTCCGAGCCGGTGGGGCTCGCGTAGGTGGTCGTCGCCTGCGCCCATGCGGGCGATGTGGCGAACAGCGCGATTCCTGCGGCCACAACCGTCGCGGTGAGGGTGGATTTGGAGATCATGTCGGGGCTCCTTGGTACGGATCGGGGTACGCGGCCAAGCTATGGCTAAGGCCGGGAGCTCCACATCGGGTAAGCGCGCGCACTTACGCCTTACATTTCGGCCGTAAGTCCTTACCCAGGCGGCTCAGCACTTGACCTGCTCTCCGAGGAAAGCCAGACTCGGCGGGCTTGGAGCTGCGCGACCGGGATAGCGGCGGGATTGCCGACGATGTTCTCGCGGCGGTATTGCAGACCGTGGCCCAGCCAGTCTGGGTTGTGGACTCCGAGGGACTCATCCAGTTCGCCAACCCGGCGGCGGTCGCTGCCCTGGCCTATGGCAGCGCCGACGAGCTGCTCGGCCGCCACAGTCACGAGACCATTCACTACCGGCACCCGGACGGCACGCCCTATCCCGCCTCCGAATGCCCGATGCTGCTGCCGCGGACGACTGGTGAGCGCGTGGCGCGCGACCTCGACTGGTTCTTCCGCCGCGACGGATCGATGTTCCCGGTGTCGTACGTCTCAGTGCCCATCGAGTTCCCGGGCGGTCGCGGCGCGGTGGTTGCGTTCACGGACATCGAGCAGCAACGACGCGGCGAACAAGCCCTGCTGGAGCGGGAAGCTCAGCTCGCCGAGCAACAGGCCGCTCTTCGCCGCGTCGCGGGCGTGGTCGCCCAGGGGGCGTCGCCCACCGAAGTCTTCGCGGCGGTCGCGCGTGAGGTCGCGTACGTCCTCGAACTACCTCTTGTCGAGATGTGCCGGTACGAGCCCGACGACACGGCGACGGTAATCGCGGCGACGGGCGAGCACCCGTTCCAGATCGGCACGTCGTGGCCGCTCGATGGCGCCAGCCTCACAGCACAGGTATGGCGGACGGGCGAGCCCGTGCGGATCGACGACTACGCCGAGGTGGAGGGAACAATCGGCGAAGCAGCTCGCAAGGCGGGAGTTCACGCGGGTGTGGGAGCGCCGGTGGTCGTCGACGGGCGGCTGTGGGGGGTCATCTGCGCTGGTGGCGATGGTCGCGTGCCGCTTCCCCAGGGAGCCGAGACTCGCCTGGCGGCTTTTACCCAGCTCGTGGCCACCGCTGTGGCGAACACACAGATGCAGGGGGATCTGGAGCGGCTGGCGGACGAGCAGGCTGCGCTACGACGGGTGGCGACATTCGTCGCCCAGGGTGCGGAGCCGCGCGCCGTATTCGACGCGGTGTGCGCGGAGACGGGCCGGCTGCTGGACGCGACGACGGTCAACCTGGCCCATTTCGACCCCGAGGGGATCAACGTCACGATCGCGGGATGGAGCCTGCGCGAGGTCCACGTACCCACCGGCACGCGTCTTCCACTCGACGGCGATTCGGTCAACGTCCGGGTGCGTGACACGGGCGCGCCCGCACGGTTCGACTCGTACGAGACTGCGAGCGGCGAACTGGGCGCTGCTCTCCGGAACCTAGGCATCCGCTCGGAGGTTGGGGCGCCGGTCGTGGTCGAGGGTGCGGTTTGGGGCGCGCTGATCGCCGGGACGGACGAAGCGGAACCACTTCCGCCCCGCACCGAGTTGAGACTGGCCAACTTCGCGGAGCTGATCGCCACCGCGGTCTCCAACGCGATGGCGCGTTCGGAGCTCGTGGCGTCGCGAGCCCGAATTGCGCAGGCCGCCGACGAGCAACGGCGGCGCATCGTCCGTGACCTCCACGACGGCGCACAGCAGCGCCTGGTGAACACGGTCATGACGCTGCAGTTGGCGCAGAGCCGGCCGAACCTGGATCCCGACGTGGCAGAGCTGATCGGCGAGAGCCTACGATCCGCGCAGTCCGGGATCGAGGAGCTTCGCGAACTCGCGCACGGCCTCCACCCGGCGATCCTGACCAACCGCGGCCTCGCTGCGGCGGCAGAAGCACTGGCGCTCCGGGCAGCGATCCCAGTCGAGCTCGATATTCCGGACGCCCGCTATCCGCCCTCGGTGGAGTCCGCCGCCTACTTCGTGGTGGCAGAGGCGCTGACGAACGTGGCCAAGTACGCAGAGGCGACCGTCGTACGGATCAGCGCGGAAGAGGCCGACGGGAAGCTTTGCGTGAGCGTGCAAGACGATGGCGCAGGTGGCGCGAGCCCATCTCCCGGCAGCGGGCTGTCAGGTCTCGACGACCGCGTCACGGCACTGAACGGAGCGTTCAGCGTCCATAGCCCAGCGGGTGGTGGTACCCGCGTGCGGGCTGAAATTCCCTTGGGTTAACCCCATTGTCGACTTACGGAGCGCGGTCGACACTCGGTGCATGGGCCGTCATGTCCTGATCGTCGACGACGACCGCGACTTCCGCCGGACAGCCGGCATGCTGCTCGCCGGGCGGGGCTACCACGTGGTCGGGCAGGTCGGCACCGTGGCAGCGGCCAGGCTAGCGCTCGATGAACTGCGGCCCGACGCGCTGCTTCTGGACGTCAACCTGCCCGATGGCGACGGCATCTCGCTCGCCGAGGAGCTCGAGGGCTCACACCCCGGTCTGCGCGTGCTGCTTACGTCGAACGACGCGACCCTCGAGCGCCGTCAGTACGTAGCGAAGACGGATCTGGTCGCCACCGATCTCGTGCCGTACCTCGGGTAGGCGTTTCAGGCGGTGAGTGAGCGACCGGCGGAACCGAACAGCTCGCAGGCGGCGGCCACGCGCTCCGCCATCGCGGCTTCGCCCCGCTTGCCCCAGACGCGCGGGTCGTATGCCTTCTTGTCCCCGATGCCGCCGTCGACCTTGAGCACGCCGGAGTAGTGCACGAGCACGTGGTCGGCGATCGCCCGCGTGAGCGCGTACTGCGTGTCGGAGTCGAGGTTGATCTTCACCACGCCGTGGGAGATCGCCGCACGGATGTCATCGTCGCTCGATCCGCTGCTGCCGTGAAAGACGTACTGGAAGCGCGCTCCTGGATGGGCCCGGGCGAGGGCCTCCTGGCCGTCGCGGAGGATCTCGGGACGAAGCTCGACCTGGCCCGGCGCGTAGACGCCGTGGACGTTGCCGAAGGTCGCCGCGAGCAGGTAGCGGCCCCGCTCCCCGGTGCCGAGCGCGTCGGCCACGCGCAGGAGGTCCTCGGTGGTGGTGTAGAGGCGCTCGACCGCCACACCAACCGCGCTGACGGCGTCCTCCTCCCCACCTACCACTCCGCACTCGAGCTCGAGCACCACTCCGGCGGCCGCGCACTCGTCAAGCAACTCTGATGAGAGGCGAAGGTTCTCCTCCGGTGTGCAGCGCGATGGTCACGGCGTAGCCGTCAGCCACCTCGTGGGCGAAGGCTGCGAGCGCACGGGCACCGCGCGCCGCGTCGCCGGACGCGCCCGCGAGGTACTGGCCGGCGCCGGTGGTGACCTCGACGATTCCGTCCGAGCCTGCCTCGGCGAACCCGCGAATAGCGCCGTTGAGGGTCTGCGAAGACGTGACGTTGATGGCCGGGTAGGCGTACCCGTTCGCGGCCGCGGCGTCGAGCATCGCGACGTACTGCTCGCTGGTGGGGAATCCCATCGGGCGGTCAGCCCTCGAGGTAGCGGAGCACCGCGAGCACGCGCCGATGCTGCTCCGATGATTGCTGCAGTCCCAGCTTGCCGAAGATGCTGGTCACGTGGCGCTCGACGGCGGCCACCGTGACGATGAGCTCGTCGGCGATCCCGCTGTTGGAGCGACCCTCGGCCATCAGCGAGAGCACCTCTCGCTCGCGCGGCGTCAGGCCGTCCAGCGGACTGTCCTGCCGCATGCGCCCGACCAGCAGCGCCACCACGTCCGGATCTAGCACTGAGCCGCCGCCGGCCACACGTTCCACCGCTTCAGTGAACGCAGCGATATCGCCCACCTTCTCCTTGAGCAGGTAGCCAACGCCCTCCGCACGCTCACCGACCAGGTCGAGCGCGTACCGGGACTCCAGGAACTGAGACAGCACCAGGACGCCCACATCCGGGTGCACCTCCCTGATCTCGAGGGCAGCCCGGACCCCGTCATCAGTGCGGTCCGGGGGCATCTGGATGTCGGTTACGACCACGTCAGGGTGGTGCGCGTGAGTCTTGCGGACCAGATCAGGGGCGTCGCCCGCCGTGCCCACGACTTCGAATCCCGCTCGCTCCAGCACGCGCACGATCCCTTCGCGCACGAGCGGCTGATCCTCACCGACCACCACCCGGATCGGGGCCGCCTGCGTCACGAGCCAAGGCTATGGGATAGGGCGTTCCTGCGCGCGTTGTGGGGAAAGCCCTAGGGCAGGTTGGTGGGTCTTCCCAACGGACGCCCTTGAGAGCGCTCAATGGGAAGCGGCTTCCGAGAGCGCGACTCTCGAGACACCAACCGAGAGGGGGCACAATGCTCAACCGAATCACTTCCCTCGTAAGTCGTCACCCATGGCGGGTGATCCTGATCTGGCTCGTGGTCGGACTCGCTTCTGCCATGTATGCGCAGTCGAGACAGGCGGATGTGACGACCAACGACACCTCCTCGTTCCTGCCGACGAAGTACGAGTCGGTCAAAGCCACGAAGGTTGGCGAGCGTGAGTTCGGCGTCGCCAAGGGTGCGACGACGGTCACCGCGCTCGTCAAGCGCCTAGATGGATCGCCGATCACCGCGAATGATCGGCGCCAGATCGCCGCCCTCACCAGCGCAATGACGAGATGGCGACCGCACTGGTCGGCCGTTCACCCGGGAGGCGCATCGAAGGCGGGGGTTAGTCCGAGTACCGAGCAGCGCAAGGCTCATGTGGTGTCCGCCGTGGCCTCGCCGGCGCTGGACCGAGGCCGCTTCGAGCTCGTGTCTCTTCAGTTCAAGGGAAACGACGCCGACCCAGTCATCCAGGGCGCCTTCTTCCAATTCCGCTCAGCCACGCAGAGCCAGTTCCGCGCACATGGACTGAGCGCAGGATTCACGAGCGGCGTGGCCACCGCGGCTGACTTCAACAAGGCGAACGCGGCGACCGCGAGCCTCGAGCAGATGCTGCTCTTCGCGGCCATCGTTCTGCTCAACCTGTTGTTCTTCCGCGGCATTCTCGCCGCGATCGTCCCGCTACTCGCGGTGGTCCTCGTGGCCGGCGCGGCGAGTGGACTGATCGTTGTCGCAGCGGAGCTGTTCGGGTTCCACTTCGATGTCACCACGCCGCAACTGATCACCACGGTGCTGATCGGAATCGGCACCGACTACTACCTGTTCCTCGCCTTCCGCTTCCGCGAGCGGCTGCGGGCGACGGACGACCGCAAGCACGCCGCAGCGATCGCGGGTGGCCAAGTGGCTGCAGTAATCGCCTCCGCGGCGCTCGCGGTGGCCGCGGCCTTCGCCACCCTGGGGCTCGCCCAGTTCGGCCAGTTCCGGACGCTCGGCCCCGCCGTGGCAATCGCGATTCTCGTAATGCTGGCGGCAGGCGTGACGCTCTTCCCCGCCGTGCTCGCAGCGACCGGCACCAGGTTGTACTGGCCGTCGAAGTCGTGGCAACGGTCGCGGGAGAACGGACCCGCGACCCGAATCGGCCGGCTGGTGGCTCGGCGGCCGGCGCTGATCGCGACGTCCGCAGTCGCGCTACTGGCGGTTCTCGCGGCTGGAGCGATTGGAACCAAGATGAACTACGACCTCGGCACTGGCGCTCCGCACACCGAGTCCACGCGCGTCGCCAACCAGATCGACAGGTCGCTGCCGCGCGGCGTCACCGACCCGCAGCACGTGTACATCACGAGCCGCAGCCGGCTGAACTCAAAGGAGCTTCAGCCGCTGCGCGCGAGACTCGCGAAGGTCGGGGGCGTCGGCCAGGTCGCCCCGGCCGTCCTCTCTCGCGACGGTCGAGCGGCGGACGTCGACGTCTCGCTCAACTACGACTCCACGACCAAGCGCGCGATGGATGTCGCTGGCGGTCCGCTCAGGGAGGCGGCGCGTGCAGGCGCACCCAGGGGCAGCACCGCGCTCGTGGGTGGTACCGCCTCGATCTACTCGGACGTCGCGGGCTCGATCAACCACGACCTGAAGCTGATCTTCCCGCTCGCCGCCGCTCTGATCTTGGTCATCCTCGTCGCGCTGCTCCGAAGCGCAGTGGCACCCTTCTATCTACTCGTCGCGGTCGCGCTCGAGTTCGCCGCGACCTTGGGAGCGGCCACGCTTCTCTTCCAGCGAGGGCTCGGTCAGCCTGGCGTCGCGTTCACCATGCCGCTCGTGCTGTTCCTGTTCGTGGTCGCGCTGGGCACGGACTACAACATCCTGATGTCGTCTCGGCTCCGGGAAGAGGAGCGTCGAGGCGCTCCGATTCGTGAGGCGGTGGCAGCGGCGTTCAGCCACGCGGCCCCTGCGATCGCCGCCGCGGGCCTGATTCTGGCCTCGTCCTTCGGGACGCTCGCGATCTATCACGACCAGGGCACCAAGCAGATGGGGTTTGCGATGGCCGTTGGAGTCCTGATGGCCTCGTTCGTCGTCTCGAGCCTGCTGGTGCCGGCGATCGCCACGCTCGTGGGACGCAGGGCTTGGTGGCCCGGACTCCGCGGCAGCATCCAGCGGCTCCCCGTCGCTCCCCCCGAGACACCCGAACCCGCACCCGTCCCGCACGGCTGATCCCCTCTCCCCACCGCCGTGCGCCTGGGCGCACACGGAGCCCCGTCCGCTTGAGCCGGGCGGGGCTCCGCCGCTCTCAAGATGCACGGCGATCGTCGTCGCCGGCTCTACCTCGCTCCGAGGAGGATCGCCGCGAGGTCACCCGGCGCGCGCGCTCGGTCAGCCGGAGCCATCGGCAGCCTGCGTGAACGTGGTGAGCTCAGGCAGTTCCGTCCCGCCCTCGCCGGGCAGTCCGACCTCGACCTTCCCGTCGCGCACGCGCGCCTCGAGACGTGGTTGCGCGAACACGGCTGGCCCCTGCTGGACCGCGCCGCTGCAGAGGTCGAAGCGCGAGCCGTGCCAGGGGCAGGTGACCGTGTCGCCGTCGCGCGACCCCTCCGCGAGCGGGCCGCCGAGGTGGGTGCAGGTGCCTGCGAGCGCGCACACACGCCCGCTCTGGCTGCGGGCGAGCAGCACCGACACACCATTGACGTCGACCTGCCGCAGCGCGCCGCCCTCGAGCTCGGACTCGTCGAGCACCGGCACGAACGCGTCCGGCGCGAACTGGCCCATCGTGCGGTTCACCCGGATACCTAGTCCGAAGCTGAGCTTTCCGCCGAGGTGCGCCGCGCTGGAGCTGATCAAGAAGCCCGTGGCGCTGAGCCCGCGCCCCAGCCTGCGCCTGCCGGCGCGCCGGTAGGCCAGGCTCGCCGTGGTGAACGAGAGCCCGAGCACGTTGAGCAGCGCATGCACCATCGCCACCTGCCGGCTCTCGCCGATCAGGTCGCGCAGGTCGTTGAGGCCGCTCACGGCCGCCGGCAGGGCGGCGAGCGTGCCCACCGCCAGCACACGGTCGGCGGCGCCGGCGAGATCCTCGTCCCGGCTCACCGCGGCCGCCCCGTCCAGCATCAGCGCCGCCGTCCATGAGCCCACTGGCACGTCGGTGAGCGCCGGGTGGAGCGGCGCGCCGAGCCATACGCCGTCGAGCGCGTTGCGCACCGCCGGCGGGGCGACGGCCCGACCGATCAGCGGCTGCAGCTTGGCGGCGAGCGGACCCGCCCAGCGCTGCGCGTGAGCGAAGCGGCCCGCGAACGTGATTGGCATCTGTCAGCCCTCCTGTCGATCGTGTCCCGTGTGCTGCCCGTTGCTTCCGCACTCCGACTCGACCGGCAGGCTGATCCGCACCCGCGTGCCGCTGCCGGGCGTGCTCGCGAGCTGGAAACGCCCGCCGATCGCCTCCGCGCGCAGTGCCGTGGACGCCAGTCCGACGTGTCCCTGCTCGACCGCCTGCTTCTGGCGCTGAGGCGTCATCCCGATGCCGTCGTCCGCCAGCTCGATCACCAGCCCGCCGGACGTGCGGCGCACGGTGACGGTCACCCGTCGGGCGTGTGCGTGCTGGGCGGCGTTGCTGAGCAATTCGCGCACAAGCGAGAGGACCAGCTGATCGTGCAAGCCGAGCGCCCGCGGCGAGACCTCCAAGGTCGTGCGGAAGCCGCCGCGCAACGAGTGGTACGCCGCTACGGCGTCGAGCGCCGAGCGCAGGCCGCCGCGCTCGAGCCGCACCGGGTGCAGTCCGGTCACCGAGCTACGCAGCTCGCCGATCGCAGCCGTCAGCGCCTGCTCTGCCTCGAGCACCAGCTCCGGCCGCCCGGCCCGGATCCCCTTCGCGAGGTCTTGGCGGGCGGTGAGCAGGCTCTGCAGCACCCGGTCGTGCAGGATCTGTGCGATGTGCTCGCGTGTGCGGTCCTCCGCCGCGAGCGACTCGGCGAGCAGCCGCGCGCGCTCGTCCGCGAGCTTGGTGACCTCTCCGGCGAGCAGAGCGGCCTCGCGTTCACGGCGCCTGAGGTCGCGTTCCGCGTCATCGCGGTCGATTGCGAGCGCGAGTGTGTTCGCGATCGTCTCGAGGAAGACGAGCTCGGCTGCGCTGAACGAGCGCGGCTCCCGTCTGTATGCGCCGACCGTTCCCCAGGATGGGGTTCCCCACGGGTGGTCGCGGCCTCTGATGACCGCCGTCGCCACACTGCGGATGCCGTGCTGGAGGAGCAGGCTGGGGATCCGGAAGCGGGTCTCCGCGCGCAGATCCGCGGCGACGATCGTTTCGTCGCGGGCGAGCGCGAGGCCGGAGGCCGATTCACGATCGACCCCGATGACCGCGCACGCCGCTGCCCCGGGCCGCCAGCCGGCGCCGGAGCACATGCGGAGGCGGGTGCCCCCGGGGGCGAGCTCCCACACGGCGCCGAGGTCAGCGTCCACCGCCTGCGTCACCACCCGCGACGCCAGCTCGAACAGGGTCGCGCGGGAGGTGATTCCGAGCGCAGCAAGCCCGAGGTTCGTGAGCGCCCGCTGGCGGTTGGCCGGGACCCCGCCGGGACGCGCTTCGGCGGACTGCATGCCGGGCGGGCGAACCGTCGCGGTCATTCCAGGAGCCCGCCCCGCATCGCCGCCGCAACTGCCGCCGCGCGGTCCGACACGCCGAGCTTCTCGTACAGGTTCTGGAGGTGACTCCTGACCGTGGCCACCCCGAGCTGCAGCCGTGCCGCGATCTCGGGCGCAGTGAGCCCGTCGGCGGTGAGCGCGAGTACCTGGCGCTCGCGGACCGTCAGTGAGGGCCGCTCGACCACCTCGCGCCGCCGGATTTCGTCGGCCAGCCCCGCCTGCACCCCGGGGTCGAGCACCACCTCGCCGCGCGCCACCGCCGCGACCGCATCCAGGATCGTGTCGCGATCGGCTTCCTTAGAGACGTATCCCGCGGCGCCGGCCGCGACCGCCCCGTACACCAGCTTGCTCTCAAGATGTGCGGACAGGACCAGAATCCGCGTCCGCAGGCCGTCGCGCTGGGCGGCGGCGAGTATGTCGAGCCCTGAGACGCCGGGTATGCGCATGTCGATCACCGCCACGTCCGGCTCGAGTGCCTTCAGGTCCGCAAGCGCCTGCGGCCCATCCACCGCTTGGCCCACCAGCTCGAGCTCGGGGCGCTCCTTGACCTCCTGGACGATGCCTCGCAGGAACAGCGGGTGGTCGTCGGCGAGGTAGACACGAATCCGCCGCGCGCGTTGTCCACCGCCCGCCGGAGCGTCCGGCCGGCTCTGCATCCGGGTAGACGGCTGGTGCGCGACTCACCTCCTCGTGCCGTGGGCAACGGCACCCCTCGGCCTTCCAGGATACCGAGCAGAGGCAGATCTCAAAAGGTTGCGCCCCACCTTTCTAGAGCGTCAGGTGGAACCCCGAGCTGAAGTTGAGCGCGGTGGCCCAGGTCAGGTACATCAGCCACAAGCCGGTGCCCAGGTGGAAGAACCCGAGCACGCGCTCGCCGAGCACCCCGAGCGCCGGGCGCTCGTGAGCAGGCGGCTCTGCTGCGGCCGCAGTGCCCGGCTCCGCCGGCGTGGGCGCGAAGAAACTCGCGACGAAGTCGGCGATGTAGATGCAGGTCAGGCCGATGAACAGCCCGCCCACGGGCGGGTCGGAACTTGCGCTGTTGAAAAACACGGCGATGCCGAGCGCGGAGATGATGGTGAACGGGATGCACATGTAGGCGTTCGGCCGCGGATGCCCGCCGAAGGCGCGCCCCATGCCGATCGCGAACCAGTGCACGCCGTAGGCCGTGAACGCCAGCGCGGCCATGTAGAGCGGCGCATCCGACGCGGGGAGGCTGCCGAACCAGGCGAGTGCGACGAACAGGTAGACGCCGGTCAAAAACTGCATGAAGCCCGGCATCCAGATGCCCCAGATACCGGCGGACATGTCGACCCGCTTGCTGCGATGCGGGTTCCCGAACAGCTCCATTGGGCCATAGATCAGATAGCCCGTGCCGAGTCCGAAGAAACCGACCGCGATTGGCGCGAACTTTGCCGTCGACGCCGGGAAGCTGAAGACCGTCGCGGCCAGGTGGAGTACCAGCATCGCTACCTCCTGCTCGAGGGTTGGCTGCGCGCCGCGCGCCGCTCGACGCGCCGGCGTTGCGAGACGATCGTGTAACGCGGGTCGCGGGCCGACTCGAACCCGGCGCGGAAGACCGCGAGGCGCTTGGCCAGCGAGCCCGCGAGGAGCAGTGTCCCGGCCGCGAGCGTGCCGGCGCGGGAGCGGCCTGCCACCAGCATGCCCGCCGTCCCGGCGGCGGTTAGCGCGCCGGACGAGGCGGTGAGCTTCGCGGCCGACCCGCGCCTGTACGGGTCGGCGAGGAACCCGAGCCGGCGCTGCATGAGCGCCGTGGCAACCAGCTCGAGCGCGGCGCCCGCCACTGCAAGGCGGCGCGCTGCGGCCGCCTGGGGCGGTGCGGCAAGCAGCGCGCTGGCCGCGCCCGCGCTGGCTGCGGAGCTGCCGGCGAACACGAACGGCAGCTCGCGGCGCGCCTCGTGCCACACCGGAATCGAGGTGTCGGCCAGAAGCGCGGCGGTGTAGGTGGCGAGGAACGGCCCGAGCGCGCCGGCGGCCGCCTCGGCTGCCAGCTTCGCCCGCGGCATGCGCCCCAGCAGCTCGAGCGCCGTGGCGGCGCCGCTCGCCAGCCCGCTCGCGCTGACGATCCAGGTGCCCACGCTCATCGGCGAGGTCAGCTTGAACATCCGCAGCATGTTCAGGAAGCGCTCCGGCCGACCGAGATCGGCGATCAAGAGCGGCGGGCTCGCCGTGATCGCCAGCGCGTTCACGTAGGTCGCGGCGCGAGCCAGCGGGGCGTTGCCCGTGATGCGTGCGGCGAGCCCCAGGCTCGCGGCGGCACCCGCCGTCCCGCCGAGGAAGAAGTAGGCCGGCACGATCGGCTCCCACACCGGCTCCTTGAGAACGGGCTTGCCGTAGTAGGAGCGGTAGCCGTCAGCGGCGGGCGCACCGCCGTTCTGCGCGGCGCTCACTTCCTGCCTCCGGCGACCGCCGCGACCACCGCCCCGGCGAGCGCGGCGCCCGCGAGCACCGCCGCGCCCCAGATCTCGGGCAGGTGCCGCGTGGGAACGACCGGGTCCGGCGGCAGCCCGTACACCTCGGGGTCGTCGAGCAGCAGGAAGAAGGCGCCGAGGCCACCGACCCCATCGTGGGGATCCTCGCCGTAGAGGCGGGCCTCGCCGGCGCCTTGGAGCTGCAACTCCTGCACCCGCTGGCCGGCCCGCTCGCGCAGCTCGTCGAGCTCCCCGAACTGGATCGAGTTCGTCGGGCACGCCTTCGCGCAGGCGGGCTCCATGCCGTCCTTGAGGCGGTCGTAGCAGAGCGTGCACTTGTGGGTGGTGCCGAGACCCGCGACCTCGGCGCCGGCCGCGGCCGGGAGCTGGTCGCGCTCGCGGCGGCTGATCACTCCGAACGGGCAGGCGGGGATGCAGTAGCCGCAGCCGTTGCAGACGTCGTCCTGGATCACCACGGTGCCGAACTCGGTGCGGAAGATCGCCCCGGTGGGACAGACGTCGAGGCAGGCGGCGTGCGTGCAGTGCTTGCACACGTCCGAGCTCATCAGCCAGCGCAGCTCCTCGGGCAGCTCGGCCTCCGCGGTGGGCGTCGCGGCGGGGACGTTCTGCTCGATGAAGGCCACGTGCCGCCAGCTGTTCGCGCTGAGCGCACCCGTGTTGTCGAATGACTGACCGGAGAAGACGAGGTTGTCCTCGGGCACCTCGTTCCACTCCTTGCAGGCGATCTCGCAGGCCTTGCAGCCGATGCAGATGCTCGTATCGGTGAAGAAGCCCATGCGCGGCGCCGCTTCCTCGCCGTAGCTCTGGGGCCAGCCGAGCGGCTTCGTACCGAGGTTCAGGGCGGGGCTCACCGGTGGCGCTCCTGCCGGGCGTGGGGGTAGGACTCGACCAGCTCGCGCAGCGCCGGGCCGCGCGGCCTGCGCCCCGGCCTGATGTCGCAGGTCGCGCCGCGCACCTCCTGGATCAGCACGTTCGGATCGAGCGCCAGGCCGAACAGGTCGTTGGCCGACTCGCCGGTGACGAGGCCGCGCGAGCCCCAGTGCCACGGCACCGCCACCTGGTGCAACTCGCTGCCCTGCACCTGGAGGGGCCGCAGCCGGTCGGTCACCAGCACGCGCGCCTCGATGGCGGTGCGGGACGTGATGATGGTCGCCCAGCCGCCGTTCTCGAGCCCGCGCTCGGCGGCGAGCGCCGGCGACACCTCACAGAACATCTCCGGCTGCACCTCCGCCAGGTAGGGCACGGTGCGAGTCATCCCGCCGGCGGTGTGGTGTTCGGTGAGCCGGAAGGTTGTGAGCACGTACGGGTAGGCGTCGCCGCCCTTGTGCCCGGCCGTGGGGTTGAACGGGCTCAGGCGGTGGCGACGCTGTTTGCGCGCTGGGTTCGACTGCTGTCCATAGAGCGGGTTGCGGAACGGCGACTCCTGCGGCTCGAAATGTGTGGGCAGCGGCCCGTCCTGCAAGCCGCTCGGGACGAACAGCCAGCCGCGCCCGTCGGCCTGCATGATGAACGGGTGCCTGCCGGCGATCGCCTTCTCGGCCAGGGCGCCGTCCGGCGGCACGTAGTCGGGGCGCTTGTCGGCGCCGAAGTCGGGCACGTCGTAGCCGGTCCAGCGTCCCTGGGTCTCGTCCCACCAGACGTATTTCTTGCGCTCGGACCACGGCTTTCCGTCCGGGTCCGCAGACGCGCGGTTGTAGAGGATGCGGCGGTTGAGCGGCCACGCCCAGCCCCACTCCGCCGCCACCCAGTTCTGCTCCTGGCCGGGCCGCTTGCGCGCGGGCAGGTTCTCCTCGCCCGCGTAGCAGCCGCTGTAGATCCAGCAGCCACAGGCGGTCGAGCCGTCCGCTTTCAGATCGCCGAAGCCCGACACCGCGCGGCCCTCCGTGTCCCAGCCTGAGATCTCGCGCAGCACCGCTTCGGCCCGCGGGTCCTCCTGTTCACCCTCGGTCGGGTAGTCCCATTCGAGGTCGAGGATCGGCCGGTCGCGCGGGTCGTCTGAGCCGGCAAGCTTCTCGCGGATGCGGCGGCCCAGGTGGTACATGAACCAGAGGTCCGAGCGGCAGTCGCCGGGCGGCTCGAGCGCCTTGAAGTGCCACTGGAGCAGGCGCTGAGTGTTGGTGAACGAGCCGTTCTTCTCGGTGTGCGCCGCGGCCGGCAGCAGGAACACCTCGGTGGCGATGTCCTCGGTCTTCAGCTCGCCCGTCTCGAGCTCGGGGGCGTCGTGCCAGAAGCTCGCGCTCTCGATCTCCACCAGGTCGCGCACCACGAGCCACTCCAGGTTGGCGAGCGCGATGCGGTGAAGCCGCGAGTTGGCCGACCCCACGGCCGGGTTCTCGCCCCATAGGAAGAAGCCCTTGACCTTGTGCTCGAGCATGTCGAGCGCGGCCTGGTAGGTGGAGTGGTCGCCCGAGATGCGCGGCAGGTGGTCGAAGCAGAAGTCGTTCTCGGCGGTGGCGCGGTCGCCGAAGTACGCCTTGAGGAGGCTGACCATGTAGGCGTCGAGGCGCCCCCACCAGCCGGTGGTCGAGGCGTTCTGCTGAACGAACTCCGCAAGCGTCTGCTGCTCGTGCGCGTGCGGCATCGGGATGTAGCCGGGCAGGATGTCGAACAGGGTCGGGATGTCGGTCGACCCCTGGATCGAGGTGTGCCCGCGCAGCGCCATGATCCCCCCGCCGGTGCGCCCCATGTTCCCGAGCAGCAACTGGATGATCGCCGCCGTGCGGATGATCTGGACCCCGATCGTGTGCTGGGTCCAACCGACGGCGTAGCAGAACGCCGAGGTGCGCTCGCGGCCCGAGTTGTCGCAGAGCGCCTCGGCCACCGCCACGAGCTGCTCACGGGAGCAGCCACACACCTCCTCCACGAGCTCCGGCGTGTAGCGGCTGAAGTGCCGCTTGAGGATCTGGAACACGCAGCGCGGGTGCTCGAGGGTGGGGTCCTCCTCGGGAGGCTCCCCACGACGCATGTGCGCGGCGGCGCCACCGTAACCCACCTGGTGACCGCTGAGCGCCGTCTCGTCGCTCTGCACCGCGCCGCGCACCTCCATGCCGGCGTACTGCCACGTCGAGTTGTCGTAGCGGCCGGTCTCCTCATCGAAGCCGGAGAAGAGCCCGTCGAGGTCTTCTGTGTCCTTGAACCCCTCGTCCACGATCACCGGCGCGTTCGTGTAGTTCACGACGTACTCGCGGAACTCCCGGCCGTGCTCGAGGATGTAGTTGACGATGCCGCCGAGGAACGCGATGTCCGAGCCCGCCCGGATCGGTACGTAGCGGGTGGCCATCGCGCTCGTTCGCGTGAAGCGCGGGTCCACGTGGATCAGCTGCGCGCCGCGCAGCTTGGCCTCCATCACCCACTGGAAGCCGACCGGGTGGCACTCGGCCATGTTCGACCCCATGATCAAGATGCAGTCCGAGTTCTGGAGGTCCTGCTGGAAGCTGGTGGCGCCACCTCGGCCGAACGAGGTCCCCAGACTGGGAACCGTGGAGCTATGTCATATGCGCGCCTGGTTCTCGATCGACACGGCGCCCATCGCGGTGAAGAACTTCTTCATCAGATAGTTCTCCTCGTTGTCGAGCGTCGCGCCGCCCAAGCTCGCGATCCCGAGCGTGCGGTTCAGCCTCCGGCCCTGCTCGTCCTGTTCCTGCCACGTCTCGCGCCGCGACTTGATCACCCGGTCGGCGATCATGTCCATCGCCTGGTCGAGCGAGAGCTGCTCCCACTCGCTGCCGTGCGGGCGGCGGTACTTCACCCGGTACTCGCGCAGCGGGCTCGTCACGAAGTGGCGCGTTCCGGCACCCTTCGGGCAGAGCCGGCCGCGGGAGATCGGTGAGTCGGGGTCGCCCTCGATCTGGCTGACCTCGCCGTCCTGGACGTACACGAGCTGTCCGCAACCCACCGCGCAGAAGGGACACACGGACTTGACGACGCGCTCGGCGCGATCTGTCCTGGGGCGCAGGGTCTCCGACCTGCGGGAGCGGGCAGAGCGAGCTAGGCCAAGCGGATCGTCGCGCAGCTGGCCGAACACAGGCCACGAAGCCAAGGGAAGTTCCTCGCTGCTGGAAACAGTGTGTGCGCTCCGTTGGAGCGACCAGCGACTATTGCAGCGGCGGACGCCGCCTCCAACCCCGGAGCTTGGGGAAGTTGCTAACTAGGGCAGGCCCACACGATCGTGGGAGCCCCCGCTCCCTCAGCGAGGCACCCCGGTCAGTCAGATCGCCGGCTGCGCGTGGAGCGTCTCGCTACCCGGAACGTCCGGGTAGAACTGCGGTGCCTCTCGCCGGTCGAACTTGCCGTAGTCACGCACGATGCGCACGGTCCGGAGTTCACGGATGGGTCAGATACGGGTGGTGCTCGAGGGCTTGGGCTTTCCGGAGTCGACCCGGTGGCACGACGGACGGGTTTGGCTGTGCACGCGGCAAGACCCAGGACCCCCCGCTCGCCCGCCGGACTCTCAGCGGTGCGCCGGGCTTGCGACCGGTGCCGGGCACCCATCCGCGAGCGACCGCTGGATGGCATGGAGCACCATGACGTCCGTTAAGCCCTCTTCGATGGAGCAGGACGGTTGCGACCCCACCCGTACGGCCTGCGCCCAGTCCTCGAGGCACAGCGCCAGCGAGTCGTAGTAGTTCGTGCCGCCGCCATAACGCTCATCCGGCCGCCCCGGTCGCTGGAGCAGCGCACCACCGCCCGTGCCCTCATAGCTCACGTGCACCGCAAGAGATCCTTCGGTCCCATATAGCGAGAGCTCCGGGATCCCGTCGGGAGCAGCCGAGCTGGAGCAGGCCCAGCAGTAGAGCTGGGTTCCCACGGCACCCGATTCGAAGCGGCAGGCCACGGCCGCGCTGTCCTCGGCGCGCGGGCCAGGAGGCGCCCAGGCGTGCACCTCGACGATCTCACCGACGACCGTGCGCATGAGGCGCGAGACGTGCGGGACCTGGTCGATCAGCACCCCAGACGCAACTCCGCGAGCGAGCCGCCAGCCGTCTCGCTGCCAGCCGGCGCCGAGCTCGAACACGCGCGTGCCCTGCACCGCGAGGAGCTCGCCGATCGCGCCGGAATTCAGGAGGTCCCGGGCGGCACGCACGGGCGCCAGATATGCGTAGTTCTCCGAAACCCCGCACGGGCCGCGAACCTCCCCGGCCAGCGCAGCGATCTCGCGCGCCGCGTCGAGCGTCGGTGCCATGGGCTTCTCGATCAGGAACGGCAGTCCCAGCTCGGCGGCCCGGCGCGCGCCCTCGAGGTGCAGGTGGTGGGGCAGGCGCACGTCCACGGCGTCGACTTCGACGGCGGCCACGGCATCGCGCAGCGTCGCGAACGGACTCGCGCCGAGCATCCGCCCAACTGCGACCGCGCGGTCCTCGCGTACGTCGACCGCCGCTACGACCCGCACGCTCTGTTCAAGCCGCGGAAAGACGCGCTCGGCGAGGATCTCGGCCAGCGTCCCGCAGCCAAGCAGGGCGAGCCGCAGCGGCGGGGGCACTCAGGCCGCCTTGCGCGAACCGGCCAGCGCCAGCACGAGGATGATCAGGCCGCCCTTCACGATGTTCTGCGTAGCGACGTTGATATGCAGCACGCCCAGCAGCGTGACGAGCAGGATCAGGAACATCGCTCCGCCCCACACGCCGGGGACGTTCGAGCGCCCTCCCTGGATCAGCGATCCGCCGATCACGACTACCGCGATCGAGTTGAGCAGGAACGGATCCCCGATTCCCAGGGAGGGGCTCGAATACGCGCCCAGCAGCGCGCCGGAGACTCCGGCCAGCGCACCGCAGATCAGGTAGGCCAGCGCCAACACGAGGTTGACGCGAAGGCCGGCCAGATTGGCCGCGCGGCGATTCTGCCCCGCGGCCTGTAGGGCGCGTCCCCACGCCGTGCGGTGAAGGAGGAATCCCGCGACGGCAGCGAGTAACACAGTGAACACGGCAAGCTCCGGAATCGGCCCCCACTGCCGCACCACGAAGTCGTGCAGCCCTGGATGGACCTCGGCGTTGAAGTTGCCGGCCCTGACCGCCGCCCACGACTGGACCATCAGTCCCGTGGCCAGCGTGGCGACGATCGGCGGGATCGACAGCAGCTGAATCGCCGCGATGTTCGCCACTCCCACGAGCAGGCCGCAGCCGATCGCCGCCAGGAATCCGACCAGAACCGAGCCGTGACCCCCGTTCATGATTCCGGTGGAGATGAAGCCGGTGAGCGTCATCACGTAGGGCACCGACAGGTCGATCGCGCCGTACCCGGCCGTGATCACGAACATCTGGCCGACGCCCACGAGCACGAGGAACGGCGCGAGAGCCAGCGCGGATGTGAGTGTGCCGCCGAACCCGCGTCCCGCCACCAGCGCGATCGCGATCCACACCGCAATGGCCGCGATGAACGACCACACCCACGGGAACATGTCCGCGTACGAGCGGGCGCGCTCGAGCCGGCTCTCCCTGAATTCACTCGGACTGGCGGCGGTGGCGCTCACTGCTCCACCCTCTTTGTGAGCGCGCGCCCCGCCAGCACAACCACCAGCACGAGGCCCTGAGCGCCCGTCTGGTAATCGGAGGAGACGTTGAGCAGGCCGAGGACCGGTCCCACGAGCGACAGCGCGAGCGCGCCGATCACGGCGCCGACGGGCACCGAGCGGCCGCCCGCGAACTCGCCGCCGCCGAGGATCACCGCGGCGATGGCGAGGAGCGTGAAGTTTGCGGACGCCGTGGAGTCGCCGGAGCCGGTGGTACCCGTGAGGGCAAGCCCGGCGAGGATTCCGAACACGGCGGCGAGGCCGTAGCTCGCCATGCGCACCTTCACTATCGACCAGCCTGAGCGCGATACCGCCACGTGGTTCGCCCCGGTGCCGCGAACAACGGCGCCGTACGGCACGAGGAAGCAGATCGCGTAGCAGACGAGCGCGACCCCGACGGAGATCCAGACGGGCATCGGCACGAGCGGCGGCGACGCGTTGAAGAAGCTCCCGAGCCATCCGGGCGACGTCCCGCCCGGGATCGACAGAACCAGCAGCCCGCAGCCGAGCCAGATGAACGAGCTGCCGAGCGTGACGATGATCGAAGGGATCTGGCGCAGGTGCACGAGCACGCCCTGGAACATGTACGCGGCCACGATCCCCGCGAAGACGGCGAGCGCGAGCAGTGGGTCGTGGGCCAGCCAGCGAGCGGAGACGACGTTCGCGAGCCCGACCAGGTAGCCGGTGCCGAGGTCGATGTCGCCGAGCACGATCACGAACATCTGCGAAACCGCGGCGAGCACAAGCGGGACGGCGGCTGACAGAAGAAGGTTGAGCCCCGAGTAGGTGAGCGCCTGGGACTGGAGCGACTGCGCCCAGAGCAGCATCCCCACTAGCGCGATGCCGGGGAGCAGCGACGCGAGCAGCTCGCGCCAATCGGAGAACTGCGGCACGAGCTGCCGCACGCGCCGGACACGGAGCTCGGCCGTACTCACGCGGCGGCCTCCCCCTGTGTGGCCGCGGCGGCCTCCGCCGGGGTGCGGGCGAACGACGCGGAGATGATGTGCTCCTCGGTGATCTCCTCACCGCTGAGCTCAGCGACGACCGAGCCGTCGCGCAACACGTAAACACGGTCGCACTGCTCGAGCTCGCGGCTCTCGGTGCTGAACCAGACGAAGCAGCGCCCGCGCGACGCCTCCTCGCGTATCAGCCGGTAGGTGTCCTGGCGCGCGGTCACGTCGACGCCCCGGAACGGATCGTCAAGCAGAATCACGTCGGCCTCGGCCGCGAGCGCCCGGGCGATCAGCACCTTCTGCTGAGTGCCGCCGCTCAGATCGAGCACGGGGGTGGCCGGCGCGCCGCGCACGGCCAGGCGCTCGATCCACTCCCGCGCGAGGCCGCGCTCGGACCGCCTGCTCACAGCACCTCGGCGCCGCACCCGGCGCAGAGAGCCGATGCTCACGTTGAGCGCGAGCGACCACAGCGGGAAGACGCCTCCGTTCTGGCGGTCGCCCGTGACGAACGCCATGCGCCCGCGTACGGCCACGCCGCCGCGGGCGCGTCTGCGCCTGCGCCAAAGCTCGGCCAGCAGCTCCTGCTGTCCTTGCCCTTCGAGGCCGGCGAGCCCCACGACCTCACCGTGTCGCGCCTCCACGCTGAGGTCGTTGAGCTTCGCGGTATCTAGCCCCTCCACGGAGACGACGACCTGCTCGGACGACTCCCGAGCGCCGCGTTCCGCGGGCTTCAGCACCGTGCCGCCCATGAGCGAGACGAGCGCGTCCTCGTCGACCTTTCCCGCTGGCTGATCGGCCACGACGGCGCCGTCGCGCATGACGAAGATGCGATCGCTGTTCTCGAGCACCTCGCCCATCCGGTGCGTGATCAGCACGAACGACGTGCCTTGTTCCCGGCGCCGGGCGATGAAGCGGAAGAGGTTCTCGGAGGCGCCGCGGCTGAGCGCCGAGGTTGGCTCGTCGAGGATCACGAGGCGGACGTCCTCGCCGAGCATCGCCTGCGCTATCTCGACCATCTGGCGCTGGGCGAGGCTGAGCGTGTCGATGCGCGCCCATGGGGAGATGCCGTGCCCCGGGAAGATCTCGTCAAGCTGGTCCGAGATCAGGGTGCGCGCCCGGGCCCGCCAGCCGCGTCCCCGGAGGCCCGGCAGGCTGATCAGCAGGTTCTCGAACACGCGGAGCGTGCGGCAGAGGGAGAGCTCCTGGAAGACGATGCGGATCCCGGCCGCCCGCGCTCGCGAGGGCGACCAGCCCGCTCCGACAGGAGCTCCGTCGAGCTCCACCGTGCCGCTGTCCGGCGCCGTGATGCCCACCACCACCCGCATCAGGGTGCTCTTTCCGGCGCCGTTGTGCCCGACGAGCCCGGCCACTTCCCCCGGCCCGACGTCGAGCGTCGCTCCCGCCAGCGCCTGTGTGCGGCCGTAGCGCTTCGCCACATCCCGCAGGCCGAGCAGCGGAGCGCCGGAGGCGGGCGACGCGCGCCCGGCCTCCGGCGCCCGCGAACGGGCTTCGGAGCTCGACATCACCGACGTGCCCGCCCCCGACGGGCTACGCGCCCGGCGGACTCGTCGGGATCGGCGGCGTCTTCACCGGCTGGCCGTTCTCCTGTGCCTGAAGCGCCTGCTCGACGAGCGGGTGCGTCCAGTTGTAGGCGGCCACGGATCCGTTCGGCGTGGCCTGGAGCCACTTCGGCAGATCCGCCTGCTTGATCACCACGTTCGGGAACGTGTAGATCTTGTTCGGGATCTTGTTGCCCTGCAGCGTGTCGAGCGCCATCCAGAAGGCCGCCGCCGCCTGGCCCGGCTCCGTGCGAACCGACACCGCGGAGTAGCCGTTCTTCTGGTGCTGCTTCTGCCAGAAGCGGAGTGCCTCGCCCGAGTTGTCGAACGCGACCACCGGGATTGGCTTGTGCGCACTCTGGAACGCCTGCACGGCGCCGAGCGAGCTGCCGCCCGTGACCACGCCCTGCACCGGCGGGAGACTCGGCAGCGCACCGGCCACCGCCTGCTGCGTGACCGAGTTGGAAGCCTGCCCCACGAGCGAGCGGACGATCTTGATGCCCGGGTACTTCTTGAGCGCCTTGAGCTGGTTGTCGTAGATCACCTTCTCGGGCGCCGAGCCCACCACGCCGCGCACCATCAGCAGGTTGCCCTTGCCGCCCATCTTCTGGCCGACGAAGTTGCCCTCCTGGAACCCGTACGCCGCGATCGAGTCCTCGAGCTTGTAGGCGCACGGCTCGGTGGCGAGCGAGTCGAATACCACGACCGTGATGCCGGCGTTGCACGCCTGCTTGATCGTCGGGTTGAGCGCGTCGGCAGATGCGGCGTCGATCAGGATCGCGTTTACGTGCTGGAGAATCAAGCTCTTCAGCTGGGCGATCTGCTCGGTGGCCGTGCCATTGGCCGCATTCTCGACCTTGTAGCTCTTGATCAGGCCCTGCGACTGGGCCTGCTTGGCGGTGTTCTGGAAGATCCTCACCATCGTCTGCCGCCACGTGTTGCCCAGGAAGGAGTTGCTCAGGGCGATCGTGTAGTTGCCCTTCTTAGCTCCTCCACCCGACGACGCGGCCGATGTCGATCCAGCCGACGTGTTCGACGAATTGCTCGACGATCCACAGGCCGCCACGACGACGGCCAGGACAAGGACGAGCGCTGAGACGACGATCCGCCATCCGGCCCGCCCGCTTCTCCTACGCATTCGATTCCCCTCCTGCTGTTGGGTCCGTCCCCGAACGCTCGGGGCTCTCCTGTAGGTCCGCGCCCGTCCCATTCCCACCGGGCTGGAACAACGTCTTCACGGCCTGGCTCGTGCCGTCCGCATAGGCGCGGAAGGCAGGGACCAGGCCGTCTAGGTCGACCCTCGCCTCGATCATCGGGCTGAGATCCACCTCCTTCGATGCCACCCAGGCTGCGGTGGCCGCAAAGTCCTCGCGCGTGTAGTTGAACGAGCCTCTGATCACGCGCTCTCCCACCACGAGCGGCTCGACGGCGAGCGGTATCTCGAGCTCGCCCATGCCCACGAACGCCACCTGGCCGCCCGGCCGCGTGAGGCGGAGGGCCGCCTCGAGCGTGGCCTTGATCGCGACGCACTCCACCGCGGCGTCGAAGGGCTCGAGCCGGGCGCCCGCCTCCACGGACTCGATGCCGAGCGCCGTCGCGACCTGGCGGCGGTGCTCGATCGGCTCGGACAGGACAACGCGCTCCACGCCGCGCCGCCTCGCGGCCAGCGCAGCCCCGAGCCCGATAGGCCCGCCTCCGAGCACGAGCACACCGCGCTCGAACGCCCCTTCGAGCAGCGCGACGCCGTGGTGGCCCACCGCGAACGGCTCGACGAGCGCTCCCCATTCGAGCGGCGCGGGGCCCTCGAACGGCACGGCGTTCGCCGCAGCCACCACGAAGCTTTCCGCGAACGCGCCGGGGAGCTCCAGCGCGCAGCCGTGGAGGCGCCGGTCGAGGCAGCGGTTGTCCTGCCCCGAAAGGCAGAACTCGCAGCTGCCGCAGGTCACGGCGGGATTGACCACCACCGGCTGTCCGAGCGCAGGGGCATCCACCCCCGGACCGCGCTCGACCACCGTCCCCACGGCCTCATGGCCCATGACCATCCCGGCCACGCGGCGCGCGTTCGCCCCCGTGAAGCCGTGCACGTCCGACCCGCAGATGCCGGCCGAGTGCGTTGCCACCCGCACATCGGCCGGGCGCAGCCGTGCCGGCTCCGCATCCTCCACGACAAGCTTCCCGGGGCCGCCGAAGACGAGCTGGCGCATGCTCACTCCTCCCAGCCCGCCACGACGGGATTGGTGAGCCGCCCGATCTCCTCGACCTCGACGGTCACCTCGTCGCCGGGGCGAAGCCACGGCGGAGGGTCGCGGAACGCCGCGACCCCCGACGGGGTGCCCGTGGTGACGAGGTCGCCCGGCTCGAGCGTGATCGTGCGGGTGACGAACTCGATGAGAGTGGGCACGTCGAACAGCCAGTTCGACGTGGCGCCGTGCTGGCGCCGCTCGCCGTTCACGTACGTCGCCACGTGCAGCGCCGAGGGATCGGGAAGCTCGTCCGAGGTGACCACCTCGGGACCCAGCGGGCAGAAGCTGTCGGCGTTCTTCCCGAGCGTGATCTGGCTGTCGCGGAACTGAACGTCGCGAGCGCTCACGTCGTTCGTCACCGTGTAGCCGAACACGTGGTCGAGCGCCTGCTCACGCGTAACGCGCGTGGCTGCCCGCCCTATCACCACAGCGAGCTCGACCTCGTAGTCCGTGTGCGTCTCGGGCGCCGGGATCCGGATCGGCTCTCCTGGCCCGACCACCGCGCTCGGGAACTTCGAGAAGAAGAACGGTTCGCTCGGCATCACGGCGTCCGGGTTCTCCTCCGCGTGGTCCGGATAGTTGACGCCGCAGAAGAGCATCTTGCCCGGGCGCAGCGGGGCGAGCAGCCCGTCGGACTCGAGAGGGCCGCCGGCTGCGGCGCGCTCCGCCGCTTGCAGGCCCTCAGCGCCGGCTTGAATCAGCTCGACCAGGTCGCGATAGGGCGTGGGCGCAACGCCGCCGTCCGTGCGGACGCACACGCGCGGGTCTCCCTCCACCCGGCAGCGCACGAGCCTCATCCGCGCACCTCCGCGTCCGGGGCGGGCCCGAGGGTGAAGCTGCTGCCATCGAGCACGAGCGTCGCCCCCACCGGGGGCGCCACGGTGCGCCGCCCGCCGCTCGTGTCGTGCTCGCGCACGAGCCGCTCGAAGTCGTCGAGGTCTGCGCCAGAGTCGAGGTAGTGGCTCGCGATCGCGAGCTCCGCGCCGAGCATGTCCGCCACCCGCGCGGCCTCGTCCGGGGACATCTCACCACTCAACACCTCGCCCGCGGCCGTGGTGTCCACTAGCTCCGCCGGCTGAGAGCAGCCGAGGATCGCGACAGTCGGGCGGTGTAGCTCACCGATCAGCCTCATGTCGAAGATCGCGGTGTCGCCGTAGTGATAGATGCGAAGGTCCGGCTCGGGCTCGATCACGAACGCCAACGGCGTGCCCGTGACCTGCGTGCCGTCCGCAAGCGTGACGGCCGACCAGTGGTGGCATTCGACCGGATGCACGATTACGCCGCCCACACGCACGACGATCCCCCACACCGTGGCCCGGATCTGCGAGTGCGGCACGCCCTCCTCGAGCAGCTTCTGCCGGACGTCGGCGCCGCAGACCACGGGCGCCCCCGTGCGCCGGGCGATCGCCGGCGTGTCGCCGTAGTGGTCGAACGCGCCGTGGCTCACGAGAATCACGTCCGGAGCCTCGAGCTCGTCGGGGTGAAGCGGTGGGTTCGACTGCGCGGTGAGACACGGGTCGACGAGGATGCGCTGATCGGGCCCGACGATCTCGTATCCGGCGACGCCGAGGAAACGCACGCGAGTGCTCACCGCTGTCCCCTCGCTCGCTCGAGCCCTGTGACCAGCGCGTGCAGCGCGCACGTGACCGGCACGTCGACACCGTGTTCGGCGGCGGCGCGCAGCACGGCTCCGCTTATCACGTCGATCTCGGTACGCCGGCCTCCCTCGACGTCCTGGAGCATCGAGCCCTTTCCGGACCCGGCGCGCTCGAGCGTCGAGTGAATCGACTCGAGGCGCTCGGCGAGGTCGAGCTCGAAGCCCTTCGCGCGCCCCACCGCCACCGCCTCGGCCGCGGCGGCGTCCACGAGCGCGCGCATCTCTTCCGAGCCGGCAAGCGCGCCGGCCTCCAGTCCGGTCAACGCCGCCGTGGGAAGCGTGGCCGCGTTGAGCACGAGCTTCTTCCAAATCTCCGCGAGCACGGGCCGCGGCTGCTCCACCGGAAAGCCCGCCGCCTCGAGCGCGGCGGCCACGGTGTCCGCGAGGCCGTTGGCCTCGCCGTCCGCGTAGGGGCCCAGCAGCGTGCGCCCCGGGCCGGAGCTCGACACGAGCCCGAGATCCAGCACGGTGGCCGACGTGTAGGTGACGCCGACCACGAGCCGAGCGGCGCCGAAGGTCTCGGAGAGGGTGTCGGCGTTGCCCCAGCCGTTCTGGAGCGAGACGACAGCCGCGCCGTCGCGCGCGAGCGGTCCAGCCAGCTCGGCGGCCCGGGCGGTCTGATGGGACTTCACGAAGAAGAGCAGCGCGGCGGGCGGCTCGATCTCCCCCGGGTTCGCGCTCGCCCGCACGCGTAAGGTGCGCTCGCTGCCGTTCTCGACGAGCCGCAGCCCGTCGGAGTTGAGCCGCTCGACCAGCTCCCGGTCGGTGTCGAGCAGGGTCGTCGGCACGCCGGCCTCGGCCAACCGGCCGCCGAAGACGCTGCCCATCGCGCCCGCGCCGACGACCACGACGCTCCTCTGCTGACCCGCACCGGTCATGTGGCTGGCCATCATACCAGGTTTGCCATGCCATCTGTTGGAATGCTGTATGATGGCTTCATGGCGAGCGGGAAAGCAGCTGAGCTGGGGCGAAAGTGCGTCGAAATGCGCTTGCGAAACCTCGAGATGGTCGACGTGGCCGGCTCGGGCCACTATGGCCCGGCCTTTTCCGTCGTCGAGATCCTCGTCTCGCTCTACTACGACTTCCTGCGCGTCCGTCCGGAGGAGCCCGAGTGGCCGGAACGGGACCGCTTCGTGCTCAGCAAGGGGCACGCGGTGTCCGCTCTCTACCCGGTGCTGGCGGACCTCGGCTACTTCGACGGCTCGGTGCTTGACACGTTCACGCGGCTCGGTAGCTCGCTGGGCGACCACCCCGACATGAAGAAGGTCCCGGGTATCGACTTCTCGTCCGGCTCGCTAGGTCACGGGCTGTCGATCGGCGCCGGCATGGCCGAGGCGCTGCGCCTCCAGGGCCGCGACAGCCGGGTGGTCGTGCTCGTGGGCGACGGTGAGCTCGACGAAGGACAGATCTGGGAGGCCGCGGGCTATGCGGCCCACCGGGGTCTCGGCTCGCTGCTGGCGATCGTCGACGCGAACCGCGTGTCGGTGGACGGTGGCGTGGACGAGGTGCTTGCCCTCGAGCCGCTCGACCGGAAGTGGGAGGCCTTCGGCTGGTGCACGGAGCGCGTGGACGGGCACGACCTCGACGCGCTGCTCGCCGCCTACGCGCGCTTCGACGACAGGCGTCGCGGATCCGAGGGGCGCCCCACCGCGCTGATCGCGGACACGGTGGCCGGACGCGGCGTCGAGTTCATCGAAGGAATGGCGGAGTGGCACGTGGGCTACTTCCACGGCGAGGACCGCGAGCGCGCCGAGGCGTCGATCCGCGCGATGTACGCGCTGGACGGCGAGGCCGGATGACGCGCGAGCTGCCGCCCGGGCTGCAGCGCAACCGCACGGACCTGCGCAGCCCGCGCTCGTTCGACCACGTGGGACGCGACGCCGGCTCGGAAGGGCTGGTCACGGGCACCGTGCTGGCTGACCTCGCCGACGCCGACGAGCGGATCGTCGCCGCGTGCGCGGATCTGAAGTACGTCACGCGCATGTCGCTCTTCGAGGTCCGGCACCCGGACCGCTTCTTCCAGTTCGGGATCGCCGAGCGCAACATGCTCACCGCCGCGGCAGGGATGGCCTCGTGCGGTCTCATCCCCTACGTGGCCACCTTCGCCTGCTTCTCCGGGATCCTCGGCTACGAGGCGATCCGCACGGACCACGCCTACCCCAACCTGCCCGTCCGGGTGATCGCCACACACGCCGGGATCGGCATGGGCTTCTTCGGCACCTCGCACCACGCCACCGAGGACATCTCCGCGCTGCGTGCGGTTGCCGGCCTCACGATCCTTTCGCCGCCGGACCCCGCCGGCACCGAGTCGCTCCTGCGCTCGACGGTCGAGCTGCCCGGTCCCATCTACTTCCGGCTCGGCCGGGGGCGCGACCGGCGCGTTTACGACGCGCCGCCGGAGCGATACGGCCCCGGCTCTCCCCCTCGTGTGGTGGTGGAGGGCTCGGATGTGCTGGTCGTGTCCACGGGCACGATGGTCGGCGAGTGCGCAGAGGCCGCGCGGCGGCTGGCCGCGGAGAACGGCGTGAGCCCGACGGTGCTCGACGTCCACACCCTCAAGCCATTCGATGCCGAGGCCGTAGCCGAGCACGCCGCACGCCATCGAGTGGTCGTCGCCGTCGAGGAGCACAACATCGAGGGCGGGCTCGGCACGCTCGTATGCGAGGCGGTGGCCGAAGCGGGCGCGGCAGTCCCTGTGCGCAAGCACGGCTTGCGCGACGAGTTCGCCCTCATCGGCCCGCCCACCCACCTCTACAGCTACTACGGCCTCGACCCCGGCGGCATCGCCACTGTCGTGCGCCGCGCGGCGGACGAGTCCCCTGGACCCCTATGGACCGACGATGATCGGAAGCAGGTCCTCGACGCGTACGCAGCGCGCGCCTGAGGCGGTCTCCGGCATGCCGTATGCCAGCTCGGCTACGCTGGGATCTACGAGCCCCGGGCCGCAGCGAGGACCGACCACCGATGTCTCCCACTAATGACGATCGCCAGAGCGGTGTACGCGCGCTCGGATCCGACCCGGTGTTCGCGCCGATCGCGCGCAGCCCGCGGCTCTCGGACAAGGTGGTGGCGCAACTCCTCGCTTCGATCAAGTCAGGACAGCTGACGGCGGGCAGCCGCTTGCCGTCGGAGCGCGAGCTCGGCGAGCAGTTCGGCGTATCGCGCACCGTCATCCGCGAGGCGATCAGCTCGCTCGCGGCGCGCGGCGTGATCGAGGTGCGCTCTGGGAGCGGCGGCCACGTCGCGGCCGTGAACGCCGCCCAGGTGAGCGAGCAGATGAGCCTCTTCCTGCGCGGCCGCGGCCTGATCGACTACGCGAAGATCCACGAGGTGCGGACCACGCTCGAGATCCGTACCGCGCGCCTGGCGGCGGAGCGCGCAACCGAGGACGACATCCGCGAGCTGCACGAGAGCTGCGACCGGATGGAAGGGGTCGGGAATGACGTGGAGAAGGCGTCGGTAGAGGACGTGGAGTTCCACAGGGCGCTCGCGCGCGCGACGCACAACGAGCTCTTTCTGGTGATGCTCGACTCGATCGGCGACGTGCTGCTCGAGATCCGGCGCGCGACGCTCGGGGTCCCGGGCCGGCTGCAGGAGGGCGTCGCGTTCCACCGCCGCATCCTCGAGCGCGTGGCCGCGCATGACGTGGAGGGCGCCGACGCCGCCATGCGCGAGCACCTGGCCGACGCAGACGCGGCCTGGGAGGGGCTGCCGGCGGACGAGCGCGCGGCCGCCGGGGCCGCGTGAGTCCGGTACGCCGACTCGACCACGTTGCGATCGCTGTACGCGACAGCGTTCGAGCCGCGGCGGACTTTGAGGAGCGGCTCGGCCTCCGAGCCGTGCACAGCGAGGAGCTCGCGCAGCCGCCGGTGAAGCTCACCTACCTAGACGCGGGTAATTGCTTCATCCAGCTCGTGGAGCCGCTGAGCGAAGACGCGGAGCTGGAATCGTGGCTCGAGGCGCACGGCGAGGGCCTACACCACGTGTGCTTCGGCGTGGACGACGTGGCGAGTGGCGTGGGCGAGATCGCCGGTAGCGGTCCCCCAGGGACGCTCGGCAGCGGGCGCGGCAGACCTTCCGCTTTCGTGCCGGGGGAGCTTCACGGCGTCAGACTCGAGTGCACGCGCTTCTCGCACGGCGAGGACGTGGCAGGCACTCCCGGCTGGCTGCCGGGTTAGCTGAGCTGCCTGATTCTGACGACTGCCCAGGGGGCCAGCTCCAGCTCGAGCCAGCCGCCGTTCGGCACGAGCTGCTCCTCGGACGAGCCACCGAAGCGCGCCGGCTCATCGGCCGCCCTCGCCGGGTCGAGCGTGACCAGGCCCACGCGGGGGCACACCAGCGGCCCGAGTGACACGCGCCGCACCTCGGACGTGAGGTTCAGCGCAAGGACCCGCGCACCCGACCCGGCTGTCACGCCCACAAGCTCGACATGGCCTGGGTCGGTGGAGCGGCAGTCGAGCACATCGGCCGAGCGCCAGCCGCACAGCTCGCGCAGCACGTGGTAGACCGGGTAGACGCGCGCGCTCGAGCGCTCCATCACCCCGAGCCATCCGGTGGCCTCGTAGTACGTCGCCGAGGCGACCCCGCCGAGGGCGAGCTCACCCGCGCTCGCGGCAGTCCAGGCGGCGGCGAGCGGCGAGCTCTGCCGCGGGTCTGCGCCTGGAGGCGGCTCGCCGGGCACCTGGTCCGCAGCGGTCCGTGCACCACCGGGGTTCGGCCGCGGCTTGAGAGTGACCGGCGACACGTGGATCGACCGCTCACCCGCGAACGACCTCGCTGTCAGGACGGTGTCCCGCTGCGCACGGAGGGCCTGGACGATCGACTCGTCATCCGAGTCATGCACCTGTGGCGTGATCGAGTAGGCGAGGCCATCCACGTCCACGCCTTCGCCGGGGCGCTCGCGGTTCAGCTCAGCGAAGTTGTCAGCGGGTCCGCCCACGAGCGGCACGCTGCCCGGCAGCACGAGCAGAGAGCGGGCCAGGTCCGCCAGCGCGACGCTTACAACCCGCTCATCGGCGGGGGTGACGAGCACGCGTGCGAGGGGAACGGCAGGCGTGCGCAGCGCGTCCGCGAGCGGCTCGAGCAGCGTGCGCGCCGAATCCTCGTCGCCGTCCAGCACGAGCGCGAGCTCGAGGGCCGCGCCTGCCGCACGGGCCAGGCGGAAGCCGCGCTCGAGGGCTGTCTGCCAGCCGTCGCCGCGCAGCTCCGCGCGCACGTGTGCAGGCCCGAGGCGGCGGATCAGCTCCGCCTGTGCTTCCGCGGGCTCGTGGCCATCGCCATCGGTCCCGATCCCCAGAGGTGGAAACGGTTGGCCGAGCGGCAGGCCGACGCGCAACTCGGCACGCCGTTCAGCCGCCCGCGGCCGGGTCGGCCGTGGCAGCTCCGCGCGCACCCGCTGCCGCATCCTCTCACCGGCTTGCGCGCGGCGAGGGACCGGCAGGCCCACGGGCGTGGAATACGTCTTGAACGACCCGTCCGTCCAGTTGCGCTGATCCTCCATCTCGAACACATCGCCCTCGAACTCGAACGCCGCGAAGCGGCCGGCTTCAATCTCGATCTCGAGCAGCGTGAAGGCCGGAAAGAGGGGCTGCACCACGCCGTCTGTGATGAGCTGGGGACCGATCAGCTCGGTGAGCGTGCCGGCGATGCTCTCGCCGGCGGCGGTCCGCGCTCGGTAGCGATGGCCCGCCGTGACCTCGGGCGGGTGCAGCACGACGATGCCGATGCGGTTGTAGTCGAAGTCCGTGTGGGCGCAGCCGTCCATCTCGTACACGAGTGCGCTGGGCTCGAGCTCGATCCGGGCCCGCCAGGCGAAGTCGATGCCGTCGCGCGTGTGGCGCGCGACGAAGGCAGCCCCATCGTCTTCGCACTCGATGCCGTCGATCTCGGGAGGCACCGTTCCCCAGCCCGGGTCCCGCACGCGGACGCCGACGCGGCGGATCAGCTCCTCTCCGCCGCTGCGCACCTCTGCCAGATCCACGCCTGTCAGGCGCGCCGTGAGTGATGCTCCGGCGAGGCGGGGAAGACCCTTCGGCGAAGCTGTCATACCGCATGCCATCCTAGTATGATATGACTTTCCCGTGGCCGTCGCAGGCTCCGGACCCTACGTCGTCCTCGATGACGATCCCACCGGGACCCAGGCGGTACGCGAGGTGCCGGTGCTTCTCTCTTGGGACGAGCGCCGGCTCCGTCGCGCCGCGGCGCTCGGCCGTCCGGCGATCCACCTGATGACCAACATCCGCGCGGTGCCCGCCTCCGAGGCCTACGCGATCACCCTGTCCGCCGCCCGCGCCGCGCTTAGCGCGGTGCCCGGAGCCGAGCTCGTGCTGCGGGGCGACAGCACCCTGCGCGGCCACGTTGGCGAGGAGTACCGCGCGGTCCGCGAGGCGGCGTTCGCGAACCGTGCGCCGGTCCTCCTGGCGGTGCCGGCGCTGCCCGCCGCGGGCCGCGTCACACGCGGCGGCGTGCACTGGCTCGTCTCCGGCGACGGTGAGCGCCGCCTAGACGAGACCGAGTACGCGCGCGACGGAGCCTTCTCGTACTCCTCGTCGAGGCTCCTCGAATGGGCTGAGGAGCGGTCGGGCGGCGAGCTCGCTGCCGCTTGCGGGACGGAGGTGCCCTTGGAGCGACTCCGAGCCGAAGGGTCGTCGGCCGTGGCCGCTGCCATCGTCGAAGCCGCGCGCTCTGGTGCGCCGGCCGTCTGCGCACCGGACGCCGAAACGGTGGACGATCTGGGCCAGATCGCCGCCGGCAGGCGCATGGCCGGCGAAGCGGGCGCAGATGTGATTGTCCGCTGCGCGCCCACGTTCGCCGGAGTGCTGGCCGGTACGTTGGCGCATGGCCTTACCGAACCGCCCCGCGCCCGCGAACGTGGGCTGCTCGTGCTGTGCGGCTCGTACGTGCCCGCGACGACACGCCAGCTTCGCGACCTCACCACATCGCTGGGGCTCGAGCCGATCGAGGTCGACGTACTCGCGCTCGCGGCGGGCGGCGATGCGGCACAGCGTGAGGCCAGCCGGGCGGCGGCAGCCGCGCGCGCGGATATAGACGTACGCCGAGTCGCCCTCGTAAGCACCCCGCGCGAACGCCCCGCGGGCACCACCAGCCTCCAGGCCGGCGCGCGGATCGCACACGGTCTGGGCCGCGTGCTCGCCGCGCTCGAACCACTGCCCGACGTTGTGGTCGCGAAGGGCGGCATCACGTCCCAAGTGGCGCTTCAGGAAGGCCTGGGCGTGAGCGAGGCAATCGTCGCGGGCCCGGTGGCCACCGGCGTGGCCGAATGGCGGGTCGACATCAACGGCTGCGACGTCGCGTATCTCGTGTTCCCCGGAAACGTGGGCGACGACGCTCACCTCACCGCAGTCGTGCGCGCGGTCCTGGGAGAGTGAGGCGCGCCCGTGATCGTTACGTTCTCTGACCTGCTCGCGGAAGCCGACCGGCGCGGCGCGGCTGTGGGGGCGTTCACCGCGTACAACCTCGAGGGCGCCCTCGCCGTGCTCCGCGCCGCCGAGGAGCGTTCGGATGGCGTGATCCTCCTGGTGAGTTCGCAGGCATTCGCCGCACGCGGAGGACCCCTGCTCGTGGCAGCACTGCGTGCCGCCTGCGAGCGAGCGGCCGTGCCCTGCTGCGTTCAGCTCGACCATGCCGCGGATCTGACGATGATGGAAGCGGCGCTCGACGCAGGCGTCGGCGCCCTAATGGCAGACGGCTCCCGCCTGCCGTTCGACGGCAACGCCGAGCTGGTCACCGCGGCCGTCCGAATCGCGCGCAGGTTCGGCGCCGGAGTTGAGGCCGAGCTCGGTCACGTGGCGGGTGACGAGGAGCTCGCCACGGCGGCCGCGCGCGGCGCGCTCACGGACGCGGCCGAGGCAGCGGATTTCGCGGAGCGGACAGGCGCAGACTGCCTCGCCGTATCGATTGGAAACGTCCACGGCCGCTACGCGAGGCCGCCCGAGCTCGACTGGGAGCGGCTCGCGGACATTCGCCGTCAGATCGCTCTGCCCCTCTCCCTCCACGGCGCCTCCGGCCTCCCGGATGCCGACCTCGCACGAGCCGTGCGCGCCGGCATCCGAAAGGTGAATGTGAACACCGAGCTGCGCGAACGCTGGTTCGAGGTCCTCGCCGAGCGTGCGGACGCGCTCAGGGAGGGAGCCCAGCTGCTCGCCCTCAACGAGGAGCTGATCGGCGCCCTCGCCCTGGTGGCGGCCGCGAAGCTCGAGCTTCTCTCCTCCGACCCGCCATGAGGTCCGAAGCGTGCCGTCGCGCCTCAGCCCTTGTTCGCGCTCCACGATCCGCCGCCCTGCGGGGTCTTGTAGGAGCCGGACATGGAGTTGCCGGAGACGGAGCCTGTGTAGGTGACCGCCTCTGAGCCCACGGTGCCAAAGCGGATCGAGCTGCCGTTCACGCTGCCGTGGAGGGGCACGTTGTTCCCGGCACTGGAAAGGTTGATCGTGCCGGCGAGCTTCGACCCCGACTGCTTCCAGTTCAGCTTGAAGGTGCCGTTGAAGCTGCCGCTGTAGTGCCCGGACCAGGCCCCTGACAGGTCAGAGCCGGACGACTTCTTGGTGGAGGCGGGTGCGGGGGTTGTGGTGGCGGCCGCAGGGGTGCTCGAGCGCGGCTTGGCGGCAGTGGTCTTGCTGCTGCTGCCGCCGCCGCCGCAACCGGCGGCCGTCACGGCCGCGACTGACGCCACGACCGCGAGTGCTTTTGGATTTAGGCATCGAAATTGCATGGCCCGACGCTACGGTGGCTCGGCGGCCCGCGAAAGCGGGAAAACCCTCGGAGTAATCGAGCCAGAGCCCTACGCCGGGAGGCGCTGCCGGAGGTAGTGTTGCCTCGTGCCCGAAGTCGGCCTTGTCGCGCGCGAGGCAGAGCTGGCGCTGGTCGAGGAATTCCTCGAGGCGGCCAACGCCGAGTTCGCGGCGCTCGTCCTTCAAGGCGAGGCCGGCATCGGAAAGACGACGGTCTGGCTCGAAGCACTTCGGCGCGCGGAGGAACGGGGTGCGCTCGTGCTCTCCTGCCGGCCCTCAGCCGCCGAGGCCAAGCTCTCATTCGCCGCCGTGTCGGACCTGCTGGCCTTGCTCGACGCTGCGGCCTTTGAGCCGCTGCCCGCACCACTTCGGAACGCTCTCGACGTGGCGCTGCTGCGCGCCGAGCCCGGTGAGGACGCGCCGCTGCCACGCGCCGTGGCGTCGGGGTTTCTGGCGCTCGTGCGGCGGCTGTCCGCGAGTGCTCCGCTCCTTCTGGCCGTGGACGACGCCCAATGGCTCGATGCCCCCTCGCGCGGCGTTATCGAGTTCGCGGTGCGCCGCCTCGAGGCCGAACGTGTCGGACTGATCTACTCGCTGCGCACGCCCGCGGCCGGGTCGTCGATCGGGCGCGCCGTGGCGGAGGAGCGCCTGCAGCGGCTGAACGTGGGGTCGCTGTCGCTCGCTGCCCTCGGCCGGATCCTGAGGGACCGGCTCGAACGGACCACTCCGCGCCCGCTGCTCGTCCGGATCGGCGAGGCGAGCGGCGGCAATCCGTTCTACGCGCTCGAGATCGCGCGCCTGATGATCGAGGGCGGTGGGTTCGTGGCCGGCTCCGCGCTGCCCGTACCGGACGATCTGAGGGAGCCCACCGCCGCGCGCATCCGGCGGCTCCCACGCGAGGCGCGCGAGGCGCTCTTGCTGGCAGCCGTGCTCTCGGCGCCGGACAGCGAATCGGTGGAGCTCGCCGCGCTCGCCCCCGCTGAGGAACAGGGCATGGTGAGGGTCGGCGACAGCGGGCGGATCGAGTTCGCCCATCCGCTGATCGCCTCGGCCGCGTACAGCTCGATCCCCACGGCGCGACGTCGTGCCCTGCACCGGCGCGCCGCGGAACTGTGCTCGGACCCGGAGGAGCGCGCCCGCCACCTGGCGCTCGGGTCGGAGGGCCCGGACCCCGCAGTGGCGAACGGACTCGACCACGCGGCCTCGCAGGCGGCCCTTCGCGGGGCCCCCGACGCCGCCGCCGAGCTGGAGGAGCTGGCGGCACAGCGCAGCGCGGCCGACGACCCCGAGCGCTCGGGCCGGCTGCTGCGCGCGGCCCGGCTCCACTTCGACGCCGGCGATCTGGCACGAGCGGACACGCTCGCGCGGGACGTGCTGGCGGGCTCGCCGCCGGACCGGACGCGGGCGCTCGCGCTGCAGCTGTCCGCTCAGCTTCGCGGACGCCGGAGCAACTTCACGGACGCCGTGGAGCTGGCCGGGGCGGCCCTCGCCGCGGCGGGCAGCGACCACACGCTGTGCGCGGCCATCGAGCTCGACCTGGCGTTTTGCGCCGCGAGCCTCGGCAGCTTTCCCGGCGCGGTCTCGCACGCGCGCGCCGCGGCCGAGCACGCGGAGGCGAGCGGTGAGCATGGGCTGCTGGCCGACGCGCTGGCGGCGCTCACCATGACGGAGTTCCTCTCCGGGCAAGGCCTCGACGAGGAGCGCCTTGCGCGGGCCCTCGCGCTCGAGGATCCGCTCTGGCACGGCACGTTCGTGATGCATCCCCGCTACATCCACGGGATTCTCCAGCTCTGGACTGGCGAACTGGCGGGAGCGCTCGACACCCTGGGCGCACTGCTCGACGAGGTGGTTGAGCACGGGCAGGAAGGGGTCGTGCCGCTGCTCTTCCTGTACCTCGTGTGGGCGTGCCTGTGGCGCGGCGAGCTCGAGCGCGCCGGGCGCCTGTCCCGCCAAGCCCTGGATGCGGCGGCTCTGCTCGAGGATCCCACGGCGAGGGCGATCGGCCTGGCCGCCGGCGCGCTCGTTCATGCGCACAGCGGCCCTACCGACGCCGTCCGCGCCGAGGCGGGGGAGGCGCTCGCGATCTTCTCCGAGCTCCAGTGGCACTCGGGCGCGATCTGGCCGTTGTGGTCGCTCGGTCTGGCCGAGCTGTCCGAGGGGAACGCCGCTCAGGCCGAGGCTCATATCGGCCCGCTGGCCGATCTGCTCGGCTCCATGGGCGCCGGCGACCCCGTGCTCGGCGTCTTCCTCCCCGACGCCATCGAGGCGCTGGCAGCGCTCGGCGACACGGCGCGGGCGCGCGGCTACCTCGAGCCGTTCGAGCGCAAGGCGCGGGAGCTCGAGCGCGGCTGGGCACTGGCAGCGGCAGCGCGCTGCGAGGGCGCGATCGCGGCGGCCGAGGGGGAACACGAGCTGGCGTTCGAGGCCTTCGAGCGTTCCAGCACCGAGTACGAAAGTCTCGGAATGCCGTTCGAGCGCGCGCGCACGTTGCTGCTCGTGGGGCAGGCACGCCGCCGCCTCAAGCAGCGCGGCCTGGCACGCGCGGCGTTCGACGAAGCTCTGGCCGTGTTCGACCGGCTGGGGGCGGTTCCCTGGGCCACCAGGACGCGGGCCGAGAGCGCCCGGCTCGGGGGCCGGCCGGCAAACGGCGATGAGCTGACGGCCACCGAGCGCCGGCTCGCCGTGCTCGCCGCCACCGGATTGACGAACCGTGAGGTGGCCGAGCGCGCCTTCGTGTCAGTGAAGACCGTCGAGTCGAACCTCACTCGCGTTTACCGCAAGCTCGGAGTGCGCTCGCGCGTTGGACTCGCGCAGGCGCTGGCCGCGGGGGACGACGCCGGCGACCCGCGGGGGGCGCCCGCGCAAAGCTAGGGCTTTCCCTCTTTCGTGCTTTCCCGGCGCGCCGGTACCGTCGGCGCATGCCGCGGGCGATACCCAGTGAGTTCGTGGCCGAGTGTTTCTGGCCCGGCGTGCGCGATAGCGATCTGCACGCGCTCGACGAACGGGCCGCGGCCAGCGCCGAGGGCCTGACGCGACAGGGTCTCGCTGTGCGCTACCTCGGCTCGATGCTGATGCGCGAGGACGAGGTCGTGCTGTGCCTCTTCGAGGGCGACGCCGACGCTGTCCGCCGGGCCGCCGAGAAGGCGGGGATTGAGTTCGAGCGCATCCTCGAGACCGCACGTTCCCCTTGGGCGCTCGTGAGCGAGTAGCGCATTCCTCCGGGTCGAAGTTGGGGAGCGTCCCTGCGCGGGTGCGAGACTGCGCGCGTGGAGATCAGGACGACGGACTACCACACCGCGGGTGAGCCGTTTCGGATCGTCCAGGAAGGTCTTCCCGACATCCCGGGCGCGACCGTGCGCGACCGGCGTGAGTACGCCGCGGGGTCCGACGAGGTGGATCGCGTTCGCCGGCTGCTCTGTCACGAGCCGCGCGGACATGCGGATATGTACGGCTGCTTCCTCGTCCCTCCGGACGATGACGGCGCGGACTTCGGCGTGCTGTTCTGGCACAAGGACGGGTACTCGACCGCGTGCGGGCACGGCACGATCGCGCTCGGGGCGTGGGCGGCGGAGTCCGGGCGCGTGGTGGCGCCGGCCGACGGCGAGGTGGAGGTGACGATCGACGTCCCGTCCGGGCGCGTGGTGGCTACGGTGCGGCGCCGTTCGGGTGCGGTGGAGAGCGTGGTGTTTCGCAACGTGCCGTCGTTCGTGATCGCGCGTGGGGTGGCGGCGGGAGATGTGGAGGCGGACGTTGCATACGGCGGGGCGATCTACGCCTTTGCGCCCGCGGCGTCGCTGGGACTCGCTGTCGTGCCTGAGGATCTCCCGGAGCTGATCGCCGCGGGACGCGCCGTCAAGGAAGCGCTTCAGGACAGCGACGTGGCCCGCCACCCGGATGACGATCGCCTCTCCGGCATCTACGGAACGGTGTTCTACGAGGAGCTCGGCCCGCTGCACCAGCGCAACGTGGCGATCTTCGCCGACGGCGAGGTGGACCGCTCGCCCACCGGATCGGCCACGTCCGCGCGCACGGCGCTACTGGAAGCCGACGGCGCGATCGGCGAAGGACAGACGTGGCGTAACGACTCGATCGTCGGGACCACGTTCCACGCGCGAGCGATCGGCCACACGCCGGAGGGTCTGCTCACGGAGGTCGAGGGCACGGCCTTTCGCACCGGCGAGCACCGCTTCGTCCTCGACCCTCGCGACCCGCTCGGCACCGGCTTCGTCCTGCGGTGAATCTGCGGTTCATCTCGTCAGAGGAGGTGGCGCTGGGAGGACGCGGTCATCGCGTCCGCAATCAGCCGCCGGGCCTGACCAGTCCGGTCTCGTAAGCCAGCACGACCGCCTGGACGCGGTCCCGCAGCCCCAGCTTCGAGAGGATGTTCCCGACGTGGGTCTTCACTGTGGACTCGCCCAGCACGAGTTCGCCTGCGATCTCTCCGTTCGTGAGCCCGCGGGCCATCAGCGTGAGGATCTCGCGCTCGCGTGCCGTGAGCTCGGCGAGCTCGACGGGCCCCTCCGGCGGGGGTGTCGGGCGGCTGGCGAACTCCTCGATCAGGCGCTTCGTGACTTGGGGGGCGAGCAGTGCGTCGCCCGCGGCGATCACGCGTATCCCGGCGATGAGCTGGTCGGCCGGGGCGTCTTTGAGTAGGAAGCCGCTGGCGCCCGCCTTCAGCGCGTCGAATACGTACTCGTCGAGGTCGTAGGTGGTGAGCACGAGCACGCGCGCGGGCCGCGATCCCGCGCGGATTCGCCGCGTGGCCTCGATCCCGTCCAGCCGTGGCATGCGGATGTCCATGAGGATCACGTCGGGACGCGTGCGCGCGGCCGCCTCGACTGCCTCGATGCCGTCGCCGGCCTCGCCGACAACGTGCAGGTCGGCCTCTGGTTCGAGCAGCTTGACGAAGCCGGCGCGGACGAGTGCCTGGTCGTCCACGACGAGCACGCGGATGCTCATCGCTCGTCGCCGTGGTCGATCGGCAGGCGTGCGAGCACGCGGAAGCCGCCGTCCGGCCCGGGCCCGGTCCGGAGGCTGCCGCCGTAGAGGGATGCGCGCTCGCGCATGCCGATCAGGCCGTGGCCCGCGCCGTTCGGGTTGACCGGCGGTCCGGGCCCCTGGTCCGCCACGTCGATCTCGAGTTCGGAGGCCCGCCAGCGCAGCGTGAGGTCCACGGCCGCTCCAGCGGCGTGCTTGCGGGCGTTGGTGAGCCCCTCCTGGACGATGCGATAGGCGGTCAAGTCGAGCCCGGCGGGTAGCCGGACTGGTTCTCCCTCGACCTCGAAGCGGATCTCGCGACCACCGCGCCTGCCCTCGTCGAGCAGCTCGGGTAGAGCGTCCAGTCCCGGCTGGGGCGCGAGCCGATCGCGGCCGCGGGCGCGCAGCACCCCGAGCAGCCGGCGCAGCTCGCCGAGCGCCTCGCGGCCCGAGCTCTCGATCGTCTCGAGCGTGTCGGCGGTGCGCCGCTGGTCCGGCTCGAGCAGGCGGCGCTCGGCGCTCGCCTGAACGACCATCAGGCTCACGGCGTGGGCGATCACATCGTGCAGCTCGCGGGCGATCCGGGCTCGCTCCTCGAGCGCGGCGTCGGCCATGTCGCGCTCACGATCCCGCTCGAGTCTGGCCGAGCGCTCGCGCAGCAGCTCGACGAGCGCCTGGCGCTCACGCAGCCCGCGCCCGATGGCGATCGCCGCGCCCCACCAGATGAGGACCGGTAGCGCGTTGCCGACCGTCGAGCCGCCGACCGCGAGCACTATCGCGCTCGCCAGCACGAGGAGCGCAAACACGACCAGCCCCGCGCGCAAACCGCGGCGGTCGGCGTGGATGCCAAGCGCAAAGCAGGCGACCACGCCGGCGGCGAACGGCTCGAACGGCGGCTGGTGCGAGCCGTGGTAGTAAGCGCCGATCCACACCGCCTGGACGAGGAACACCGCGGCGAGCGCGAGCACCGGGCGGCGGCGGCGAACCAGCAGCGGCAGGCAGACGGCGATCAAGAAAGCGGCGTTTGCCCCGCGCGGGCCGCGGTAGCCGGAGCCGTCGTAGTCGGCCAGCAGCTGGGCCGCGCCGATCGCGATGAGCGCGACGGTGGGCGCGAGGTCCAGCAGGCGGCGGCGCAGGGCCATTGACATGCGCACAAGCTAGCCGCGCGATCCGCCGGCGGCCTCCGCCCACGGGGTGAACCGAGCGGCTCGAACTTCCTCCCGTGGACGGAGTCAGATTCGCGCCGCAGCCCGATGTGCCGTGGCCCGCCGGGACCTAGCGTGGCCGGGTCAGGTCAATCACCACGGAGGTATCCATGCTGAATCGAACAGTCGTCATCGGAATCGCGGCCGTGATCGCGATCGTGGTCGGGCTCGCCCTGAGCTTCTTCGAGCTCACCGTCGTGGGCGTGCTTGCGGCGATCGTCTGCGTCGCGCTCGCCGTCCGGCGCCGCCAGCCGACGCAAGAAGCGCCGGGCCGGTGACGGCGATGCTCAAGCGAATTTTGATCCCGGCGGTGGCGGTGGCGGCCGTGGCGAGTGCCGTTTGGCTCGCGTCCGCGCCGGCGGC
>JAICJR010000189.1 GCA_025928345.1 Thermoleophilaceae bacterium
GAGGTGATCACGCACGAGCGGATCGAGACCACCGAGGCGAAGGCCAAGGCGGTCAAGCCCGATCTCGAGCGGCTGATCACCCTCGCCAAGAGGGGCGACCAGCACGCGCGGCGGCAGGCGATGGCGCGGCTCGGCCAGGACAAGTTCGTGGTCTACAAGCTGTTCGAGGAGATCGCGCCGCGCTACGCGGAGCGGCCGGGCGGCTACACGCGGATCCTCAAGCTGGGACCGCGCCGCTCGGACGCCACCGAGATGGTGCTGCTCGAGCTGGTCTAGCTTCGCCCGGTGGCTGACTTCGCGGACGAGCTGAAGGCGAGCATCCGCGAGTCGTGGGCGCTCGGCAACTACGCCGAGATCGCGCGTGTGATCCTGCCGGCGTCGCAGGCGCTGGTGGACGCGTGCGCCATCTCCGCCGGTCAGGAGGTGCTCGACGTGGCCGCCGGGAACGGCAACCTCGCGCTGCTGGCTGCTCGTGAGGGCGCCGCGGTGGTGGCGAGCGACCTGACGCCGGAGCAGGTCGAGCTGGGCCGGGCGCGGACCGCTGAGGAGGGCTACGACGTCGAGTGGCAGGTGGCCGACGTGGAGGAGCTGCCGTTCGAGGACGGGCGCTTCGACTGCTGCGCGTCGGTGTTCGGCGCGATGTTCGCTCCGCGGCCGGAGGTGGCGGCGGCGGAGATGTTCCGGGTGGTTCGGGCGGGCGGCACGGTGGGACTTGCCGCTTGGACGCCGGAGGGCTTTCAGGGGAAGGTGTTCGCGCTCGGCAACAAATACTCGCCGATGCCGGAGGGCGCGCCGCGAGGCACGATGTGGGGCGAGGAAGAGGTGGTCCGGGATCGGCTTGGCGGGCTGGCGTCGTCGGTTCAGTTCGAGCGCCACTCGATCCACGAGGAGTGGGAATCGGCGGACGCGTTCTTCGAGTTCAGCCGCAACGCGGGCCCGACGATTGCCCGCTCGAAGACGCTGTCCCACGAGGACAGAGCGCAAATGAAGGATGAGGTCCTCGCCGTAATCGAGGAGTTCAACCAGGCCACGGGCGGCGCGATCGCGATCGACAACGAGTACCTGATCACCGTCGCGCGTAAGCGCGGCTGAGCGCGCCGTGGCCACGGCGCGGCTGCTTCTCGAGTACGACGGCTCGGGATTCGCGGGCTGGGCGAAGCAGCCTGGGTTGCGGACCGTGCAGGGCGAGCTGGAGGCGGCACTCGCGCGCGTTCTGAGGCGCGAGGTGCAGCTGACGGTGGCCGGCCGAACCGACGCCGGCGTGCACGCCCGCGGCCAGGTGGCGAGCCATGACGGGGAGCCGGCGACCGCCCGCGCCCTCAACGGGGTGCTCCCGCCGGACGTCCGCGTGCTGGCGAGCGAGCCGGCGCGGGAGGGGTTTGACGCACGTCGCGGCGCGCTCAGCCGCACCTACCGCTACCGCGTGTTCACGCGGGAGGCGGGCAGCGCTTTCGAGCACAAGTGGTCGCTCCACTGGCCGCATCCGCTGGATCGCGCGGCGCTCGTTGCATGCGCCGCCGCCCTGCTCGGCACCCACGATTTCACGGCGTTCACCCCTACCGAGACCGACCACGTGCGCTTTGAGCGGGACGTGCTCCGGGCAGAATGGTTGAAGACTGAGGACCACGCGATCGAGTTCTGGATCGAGGCGGATACCTTCATGAGACACATGGTGCGCACGCTCGTGGGCACAATGCTGGACGTTGCGCGGGGGCGGACCGATGTTGCGCGCTTCACGGCGCTGCTCGAAGGGCGTCCGCGCACCGAGGCGGGCGACACCGCTCCGCCGCACGGCCTCTACCTCGAGAGCGTGCGTTACTAATGGATGACGTCGAGGTAGTACGCAACTTCCTCGACGCCATGCGCGACCGCCACATGGTCACGATGATGCGCCTGACCACGCGCGACATGCTGCTGTCGCTACCGGCGGACAGCCCTCGCATCGGCGGCCGGGAGCATCGCGGCCGCACGAAGGCGATCCGGGCGATGGGCCGCATCATGCGCATCTGCGGCGGCACGCTGCGCATCCAGCCCGAGTCGTATGAGCAGGAGGGCGAGCGGGTGAACGTGCGCGCGCGCGTGACGGCGCGGCAGGGCCGCCAGCAGCTCGACCACGAGATGACGTTCTCGTTCCTGGTGCGCGACCGGAAAGTGGCCGAGATCCGCGAGGCGGCCGAGGATCTCGATGCGTGGCATGAGTTTTGGGGTTAGTTGCGCAGTGCGTAGTGCGTAGCACGTAGTTGTGTTTCTACGCACTACCCACTACGCACTCCTCAACTTCTACACACGTACATGTCCTCTAGCGGGAATAGCCCGTAGCGCTGGATCGTTGACGGCTCGAGGCTTCTGACCCAGCGGTCGACGGTTACGTCGAAGCCGGCTTCTCGAAGTCGGTCCGCGAAGTCTCGGCCGTATAGGCGGACGTGGTCGGCCTGCCAGAAGGCTCGTTCGCGGTCGGCGGGGTCGGTGATCGAGGGGTCTTCGTAGGTGTCGGCCCGGTCGAGATCGAGCGGTACAAGCACGACCGCGAAGCCGTCTGGCGCCAGGATGCGGTGGAGCTCGCGCATCGCGGCGCGGTCGTTCTCCACGTGCTCGAGGACGTGGATGCAGAGGATGACGTCGAAGGAGCCGTCGGGGTGGGGGATGTCCGTGATGTCGAAGTGCTCCATCGCGGCGGGGTCCTCCAGGTCGGCGCTCACGTACTGGATGCCGGGCGCACCAGCGAGAGCGCGGCCGAGAGCCCGCTCAGGGGCGAAATGGAGCACCCGCAGCCCTTGACCATCGAAGAGATGCGTTCGTTCGTGCAGATAAAGCCACAGCGCCCGGTGGCGCGCCTGAGCGCCGCAGCGCGGGCAGATCGGGTTGTTCGGGTCGCGCCCGGGCATGAACTCGCGGAAGCGGCCGCCGCAGCAAGGGCACTCTACGGCGTCGCCCCGCAGGCGGAGCAGGCGCCAGCGGCGGCGGAGTCTCGGCAGCGCGTTCACGGCGGGGGCGAACACTATGCTCAGAGACCGGTATGAAGGTCCTCCTCACCAACGACGATGGCATCCAGGCCACCGGCCTCAACACCATGCGCAGAGCCCTCCTGGAGGTGCCCGGCGTGGAGCTCGCCGTGATCGCGCCGGACTCGAACCGCAGCGCCACCGCGCGCTCGATCACGACGCGCCACCCCCTCTGGGTGGAGGAGATCGAGTTCGCCGACGGCACAACCGGGTTCGCCACCGACGGCACGCCGGTGGACTGCGTGCGCTTCGCCGCGCTCGGGCTCGTGGAGTTCGAGCCGGAGCTGATCGTGTCGGGAATCAACCACGGGTCCAACCTGGGTGACGACATCACCTACTCCGGCACCGTCGCAGCCGCCCTGGAGGGCATCGTGCTAGGCGTGCCGGCGATAGCGGTGTCGCAGCAGTCGAACATGCGCGAGCTGGACTTCCGCCTCGGCCGCGAGTTCGACTTCGACCAGGCGGCGGCATTCGTGGCGCGCTTGGTTGAGGAGCTCGAGACCGTGCCTATGCCCGAGCGCACGCTGCTCAACATCAACTGCCCAGCGGGCGAGGTGAACGGCGCGCGCGTGTGCCGGCTGGGGCGGCGCGTCTACCGCGACCAGCTCCACCTGCTCGAGGAGGAGGGCGCGCGGCGCCGCTACCGCATCTACGGCGACGACCCCGACTACGAGCGCGAGGACGGCACCGACTTCGCCGCCGTCGGCGACGGCTGCATCGCGGTCACGCCACTTCACTTCGACCTGACCGACGAGTCGGGGATCGAGTCGCTCAGCGAGTTCGACCTCGACCGCCTCCTCCGACCCGCCGCCGAAGAGGTTGAGTAGCAAGACGGAGTCTGTCGAGCAGCGCGCGAGCGAGCTGCGCAAGCAGCTCGACTTCCACAACCACCGCTACTACGTCCTCGACGACCCGGAGGTCTCGGACGCCGAGTACGACGCGCTGATCAACGAGCTGCGCGACATCGAGTCGGAGCACCCGGAGCTGCTCACGCCCGACTCGCCCACACAGCGCGTGGGCGCGCAGCCGCTCGAGAAGTTCAAGGAGGTGCCGCACCTCCAGCCGATGCTGTCCCTCGCCAACGCACGCAACGAAGACGAGCTGCGGGCGTGGGAGACGCGCATCTACAACCTGCTGAAGAAGCAGGGTGTGGAGGACGCGCGGATCGAGTACGAGGCCGAGCCGAAGATCGATGGTCTCGCCATCTCGCTCGTGTACGAGGACGGCGTATTCGTGCGCGGCGCGACCCGCGGCAACGGCGAGGTAGGCGAGGACGTGACCCAGAATCTGCGCACGATCAAGGCGATCCCGCTGCGCGTGGAGGGCGCTCCGCCGCTGCTCGAGGTGCGCGGCGAGGTGTACCTGCCGCGCTCCGCGTTCGCCAAGCTCAACGAGGATCGCGCGGCGGCCGGCGAGCCGACGTTCGCCAATCCGCGCAACTCGGCCGCCGGCTCGATCCGTCAGCTCGATCCGAAGCTCGCGGCGTCGCGTCCGCTCTCGATGTGGTGCTACGGCGTGGGTGTGGTGGATGGCATGACGTTCGAGACCCAGTCGCAGACGCTCGAATGGCTCGCCGAGCACGGCTTCAAGGTGAGCCCGGATGTGGCGGTGTACGACGACGTGGATTCGCTCGCCGCCGGCTGCCGCGCATGGGAGGAGCGCCGCGAGTCGCTCGACTTCGAGATCGATGGCGTGGTGGTGAAGGTGAACGACCTCGAGCTGCAGCGCTCGCTCGGCGTTGTGGGGCGCGAGCCGCGCGGGGCCATCGCTTGGAAGTTCCCGCCGATGACTGCGACGACGAAGCTGAACCGGGTGGCGTGGAACGTGGGGCGGACCGGTCACATGATCCCGTTCGCCATGCTCGAGCCGGTGCAGGTGTCGGGCGTGACGGTCAAGCTCGCCACCCTTCACAACGAGGAGGACCTGCGGCGCAAGGACGTGCGCGACGGCGACGAGGTGATCGTCATGCGGGCGGGCGACGTGATCCCGCAGGTGGTGTCGCCGACGGCGAAGGCGCAGAAGCGCAAGAACCGCGCCGCGCCGCCCGGGCCGCCGGAGCGCTGTCCCGCATGCGACACGCCCACGGTCAAGCCCGAGGAGGGCGTGTGGACTATCTGCCCCAACCGCGCCGGCTGCCCGGGGCAGGTGCTCCAGCACGTGAAGCACTTCGTGGGCGCGATGGACATCGACGGCTTCGGTGAGGAGACCGCGATCCGCTTCCTGCGCGAGGGGATCATCAAAGACGCCGCCGACATCTACGAGCTCGACGAGGAGCGGATCGTGCAGCTCGACGGCTTCGGCGAGATCTCGGCGCGCAACCTGCTGGCGAACATTGAGGCGTCGAAGCAGCAGCCCTTCTTCCGCGTCCTATACGCGCTCGGCATCCCCGGCATCGGCTGGGTGAACGCGCGCAACCTCGCGGCTCAGTTCGGCTCCATGGATGCGCTGCTCGAAGCGAATGAGGAGCAGATCGTGGAGACCGATGGCATTGGGCCTGAGAAGGCGAAGGTGCTGATCGAGGAGTTCGAGGACGAGCGCAATCGCGAGCTGATCGAGCGTCTGCGCGGCCTCGGGCTGCAGATGGAGCAGGAGGGCGGTCCGATTCCGGGCACCGAGGGGCCGCTGGCCGGTAAGACGTTCGTGATCACCGGAACGCTGCCGAACCTGTCGCGCGAGGACGCCACGCAGCGCCTCGAGGAGGCGGGGGCGAAGGTCACAAACTCTGTGTCGAAGAAGACCGACTACCTCGTCCTCGGTGCCGACCCCGGCTCGAAGCTCGCCAAGGCCGAAAAGGCCGGCACCGAGATCATCGACGAGGATGGTCTCCTGGCATTACTCGGTTGACCACGCTCGCGGAGCTCGAAGCCGATCCCCATCCGCTGCTCGCGCGCCTGCGCGAGACCGAGCCAGTCGCCTGGCTGCCCGCCCTCGACGGCTGGCTCGTGACCCGTCGCGACCTCGCCCTGGAGGTCATGCGGGATCCGGACACGTTCACGGTGGACGATCCGCGCTTCAGCACCGGCCAGGTGGTGGGGCGGAGCATGCTGAACACGGACGGGGACGAGCACACGCGGCAGCGCGCGCCGTTCGCGCGGCC
>JAICJR010000128.1 GCA_025928345.1 Thermoleophilaceae bacterium
ACAAAGCGCGACGCCGCGGCTGCCACGCTCATCGACTTTCTCGACACGCGGCGGCCGCGGCTGCTCGAGCCGCCGGTACTGGCGGACCCGGGTTCGCTCGTGCCGGGCGAGCAGAGCTGCGATACAAGCGACCCGCAGCTGACGGTCCACCACTAGCTAACGTGGCGACTGTATACTCTTGCCGTGGCTCTGGCCTACATCGCCGCGGTGGAGGACGACGCGACGCTCGATCCTGTTCAAGAGGACGTGTTCGAGGCGGCCCGGCAGCGCTTCACGTTCGTTCCGGACGTGGTGCGGGTTCTGGCTCTGCGGCCGCTCGTGGCGAAGGCGCAGTCCGAGCTGCGCGACTGCCTTCTCAGTGACGAGCTGAGCATCGGCCGCCGCCGGGCGGAGCTGATCTCGCTGGCGGTGTCCGGCATCAACGACTGCGTCTATTGCGGCACGGCCCATGCCGGCACGATGGTCGCCCGCGGAGACCTCACGCCCGAGCAGGCCGCCCAGGCGTTCAAGGACTGGCGCGCGCTCGAGCTCGCAGACGATGATCGCGTGATGCTCGAGTTCGCCGAGAAGCTCACCTTCCAGCCGGCCCAGATCGACCAGACCGACATCGACGCTCTGCGCGAGGCCGGCTTCGACGACCTCGGCATCTACGACATCGTGCTGGTCACGGCCTATCGCAACTTCATCAACCGCGTGAACGACGGCCTGGGCGTGTCCACCGACAAGGTGCGCGCGCGCTTCGGAGAGATCACGATCTGATGGCTCTTTGGAACGGCAAGCTCGTGGAGATCGTGATGACAGCTCGCGAGCCTTCGGCGGCGGCGGAGCACTGGGCCGCGCTGCTCGGCGGCGATCCGGATGGCGACGCCGTGCTGCTAGGCGCGGGGACGCGCATCCGGGTGGTCGAAGGCGCGCAGGAAGCGCTCGCCGAGGTGCGCTTCCAGGCCGGGCCGGAGCTGCGCGCGGCCGTCGAGGGAGCGCTCACCGTCACCGATCCGGACGGCTGGCGGCTGCGCTTCGATCCCGTGGACGAGGTGGAACCGCTCGAGCTCAGCTCGCCCACGCTTTCGCACTGCACGCTCGGCAGCCCCGACCCGCCCGGGCAGCGCGCCTTCTACGAGAGCCTCACGTTTCTGCTGAGCGACCAGCTCGGCGACTTCTTCTGCTGGCTGCGGCCCAACCCGGTCCACCACTCGATGGCGTTCGCGCGGAGCGATGAGGCGAACATCAACCACCTCGCGGTGGAGCTTCCCGACAGCACGTCCTTCATCGCTGCGATCGACCGCGTGGTGGCGCAGGGCGGCAAGCTCGAGTTCGGCCCCGGCCGCCACATGGTGGGCAACAACCTGTTCGCCTACCTGCGCGACCGGCACGGCATCCGCTGGGAGCTGTGCGCGGAGATGCTGCGGCTCGATCCGGACCATCCGCCGGGCATGTACACGCCGGAGGACCGCAAGCGCTCGGTGAACGTGTTCGGGCCGCCGCCGCCCGAGAGCTTCATCAAGGAGCCGGGAGGGCCGGGACCCGCCCCGCTCGAGGAGCCGGCGACCGAAGGAGCCTGAGGTGCCGCGCTCAAGCCCGATCCCGCTGGAGGAGTTCGAGCTCTCGATCAGCGATCCGCTGGCGGCGCGCTTCCTGCCGCCGGACGCCTACAGGTCGGAGGAGTTCTTCCGCTTCGAGCTGGAGGCAATTTGGGACCGGGAGTGGATCTGCGTCGGGCGGCTCGAGGAAATCGCCGAGCCGGGCGACTGGTTCTCAGTGGACATCGCCGGCGAGCCGCTCCTGATCGTCCGCACCGGCGAGGACGAGGTTGTGGCGATGTCGGCGGTGTGCCGGCACCGCGGCATGATCGTGGCCGAGGGCAAGGGCAACTGCTCAAAGTCGTTCGTCTGCCCGTATCACCACTGGGCGTACGACCGCCGCGGGCAGCTGATCGGCGCGCCGCAGATGCAGGGCGTCGGCACCTTCGACAAGTCGGAGATCGCGCTGCCGCGCGTGCGCAGCGAGCTGTGGCGCGGCTTCATCTTCATCAACTTCGACCAGCACGCCGAACCGCTCGCGCCGCGCCTCGAGCCGCTCGAGCCGGTGATCGCGCCGTACCGGCCGGAGGACCTGCGCGGCGAGTTCCTGAAGGACCCGAACTACCACATGTACTCGGACTTCGGCTGGAACTGGAAGGTCTACATGGACGGCCAGACCGAGTGCTACCACTGCGACAAGCTGCACGGCACGACGCCGTGCATGATCAACATGGACCTGCTCGGCACGCGCGTGGGTGTGACGGACGCGGACGCCGGCCTGTTCGACTACTTCATGAACGGGCGCTCGATCGACGCCACGCTCAACCATCTGGGCCGCGCGGTCTTTCCGCCGCTCGACGGCCTGAGCGAGGAGCGGCGCTGGGAGACGCATTCCGTGCTGATCGCTCCGAGCCTCTTCCTGCAGCTGCTTCCGGACAGCGTGATCGCGGTGTGCTGGACGCCCACGGGGCCGGGCTCGATGCGGTCGAAGCGGCACCGGCTGTATCCGCAGTCCACGCTCGACCGCGACGACTTCGTGGAGCTCCACCGCGAGGAGTCGAAGGCCGTGCGCGAGTTCGTGGAGCAGGACCTCTTCGCGTTCGCGGGCGTGCAGCGTGGCCTGAACTCGCGCTTCGCGCCGCGCGGGCCGATCTCGTCGCGCGAGCGCGTGATGGTGGAGTTCAACCGCTGGCTCGTGAACCGCTACCGCGCCGCGGACGAGCGGGCACGCGGCGGCCTCGTCACAGCCGGTTGAGGTCCTCGAGCCGCACGTCGGTCACGAGCATGTGCGCCGAGAGGTGCGTGATCGCGAGCGGCGGCTTCGCCCGCTCGATCACGAGCTGAGGCGTGACGCCGCAGGCCCAGAACACGGGCTCCTCCCCGGGCGCGACGTCCACGTCGCCGATGGAATCGAGCGGCCGCCCGAGGTCGATCCCGAGCGCCGCCGGATCGCCGTGGTGCACGGGCGCGCCGTGCAGCTGAGGGTGGGCCTCGCTCACACTGATGGCGAGCTCGACCTGGTCGGCTTGCAGCGGCCGCATCGAGACCACGAGCGGGCCGGCGAACGGTCCGGCCGGCTGCGAGTCGCGGGTGGTGGTGTAGATCGCGCCGCCGAAGCCGCGGCGCTCGTAGTCGAGCCTTACTCCGGCGCGCCGCAGCGCCTCCTCGAGGCTGAACGAGCAGCCGAACGCGAACGCGACCAGGTCGTCGCGCCAGACGGCGGTCAGGTCGTCGAGCTCATCGCTCGGGACGCCGTCGCGGAACAGGCGGTAGCGCGGCACGTCGGTGCGCGCGTCGATCTCGCCGAGCGCTGGCAGGCGCGGATCGCCCGGTTCAGCCGAGCGGGCGAGCACCGGCGCCACGCGCGGGTTGGCAGCGCACCAGGCGGTGAAGTCCTCAGCCCAGCCTGCGGGCAGTACCACGAGGTTGCACTGCAAGTAACCGGGGGCGGCATCGCGGGTGGTGCCATGCCATTCTCCTGCGCGCGCGGCGGCTCGAACTTCAGCAGGGGACGCAGTCACTTGCGACATGCCAGATCACTGTATACAGTTGCCACTTGTAGCGCCAGCTTTGCGATGAAGCCCGCTCCGTTCGCCTACCACGCCCCCGACCAGCTCGATGAGGTGCTGGCCCTCCTCGGTGACCAGGATCACGAGGTGCGCCTGCTGGCCGGGGGCCAGTCGCTCGTGCCGATGATGAACTTCCGCCTGGCGGCACCCGAGGTGCTGGTGGACCTGCGCCGGGTGGAGTCGCTGCGACAGCTGCGCCACAGCGGCGACGGCACGCTTGCTATCGGCGCAGGCGTACGGCAGAGCGCGCTGCTGCGCGAGCCGGTCGTGACAGACGGCTGGCCGCTCCTCAGCGAGGGCGCCCGCCACATCGGCCACCCGCAGGTGCGTAGCCGCGGCACCGTCTGCGGCAGCCTCGCCCACCACGACCCCACGGCGGAGCTGCCCGCGCTCGCTGTGGCGCTCGATGCGCGCATGGTGCTTGCCTCCGCCTCCGGCACGCGCGAGCGCTCCGCCGACGAGTTCTTCGTCTCCTACTACACGGTCGCCCTGGAGCCCGGCGAGATGCTGCTCGAGGTGCGCTTCCCGCGATGTCCGGCCGCGGCCGGCTGGTCCTTCAAGGAGGTGGCCCGCAGGCGCGGCGACTTCGCACTCGTGGGCGTGGCGGCGCTGGTGGAGGCGGGCGACGATGGCACCGTGTCGAGAGCGCGCCTCGTGTTCTGCGGCGTGGCCGAGCGGCCCTTCCGAGCGCTCGACGCCGAGCAGGCGGTGGTGAGCGGCGCGTCATTCGAGGAGGCGGGGCGCCTCGTGTCCGAGGCGGTGAGGCCGATGGGCTCGATCCACGCGAGCGCGGAGTACCGCCGCGAGTGCGCCGGCGAGCTCGCCGCCCGCGCGCTGTCGGAGGCGTGGGAGCGCGCCACCGGTGGCTGAGGTGGACATCCGCCTCACGCTGAACGGGGAGGAGCGCAGCGCGAGCGTCGAGCCGCGCCTCCTGCTGAGCGACTTCATCCGGCACCACATGCGCCTCACCGGCACGCACGTGGGCTGCGAGCACGGGGTGTGCGGCGCCTGCACCGTCATCGTGGATGGCGAGCCTCAGCGCTCGTGCCTGATGTTCGCCGTTCAGGCCGACGGCGCGTCGGTCGAGACGATCGAGGGCGTGGCGCCCAACGGCGAGCTCGGCCCCGTACAGCAGGCGTTCCACGAGGCGCACGGCATGCAGTGCGGCTTCTGCACGCCGGGCTTCGTGATGTCGCTCACCGCGTTGCTGCGCAACAGCCCCGACGCGGACGACGACGAGCTCCTCGACTCCCTGAGCGGCAACCTATGCCGCTGCACCGGCTACGTGAACATCATCGAGGCCGCGCGGCTCGCGCGCGAGAGGATGAACGGTGCCGCCTGACGGCCTGATCGGGCAGGCGCTGCCGCGCGTGGAGGACGAACGCCTGCTGCGCGGCGCCGGCCGCTACGTGGACGACATCCACCCCGAGGGCTGTCTCGAGGCCGCCTTCCTGCGCAGTCCCTTCGCGCACGCGCGCGTAACAAACGTCGACCTGTCCGAGGCGGTTCGCGCGCCGGGCGTGGTGGCGGCGTTCGACGGCGCGCAGGCCGCTGCGCTTGCCGGACCGCTCGTGTTCGACATGGCGCGCATCGTGCCCGAGCCGGTGCGCCGCTCGGTCGACCCGCTGGTGCGCGTGCAGCCGATGCCGTCGCTGGCGACAGATCGCGTGACCTTTGTCGGCCAGCCGGTGGCGATGGTGGTGGCGGAGAGCCGCTACCTCGCCGAGGACGCGCTCCAGCTCATCGACGTGGAGTACGAGGACCTGCCGGTGGTGGTGGACCCCGAGCGCGCGCTCGAGCCGGACGCGCCGCTGCTCGAGCCCGAGTGGGAAGACAACGTGGCGATCGCGTTCAACTTCCGCAAGGGCGACCCGGACGCCGCCTTCGCGGCCGCGCACGCGACGGTTGAGGAGCGCTTCCGCTCGCACCGCTACATGGCCGCGCCAATTGAGACGCGCGGCGTGGTGGCGGCGGTCGATCCGTTCGACGGCCGGCTCACCGTGTGGGCCTCGAGCCAGACCCCGCACCTCTTGCGCGACTTCCTGGCCGGCGCGCTCGGCTACGCGCCCGACCGCCTGCGCGTGGTGGCACCCGACGTGGGTGGCGGCTTCGGCATGAAGGGCTCGATCTACCCGGAGGACCTGCTCGTGCCGATGGCCGCGCGCGAGCTGGGCCGGCCGGTGAAGTGGATCGAGGACCGCGCCGAGGACCTCGCCTCCTCCACGCACGGCCGCGAGCAGGTGCACCGGATCGCGCTGGCGGCGGACGCCGACGGCCGCATCCTCGCGCTGCGCGACGACATCGTGCACAACGCCGGCGCGTTCACCACGCTCGGCCTCGTGGTGCCGTACAACAGCCTCACCCACCTACTCGGGCCGTACGACATCGAGGCGGTAGACGTCCGAATGCGCGTGGCGCTCACCAACACGGGCGTGACCGCGCCGTTCCGCGGCGCCGGCCGGCCGGAGACGGTGTTCGCGGTGGAGCGCGCGATGGACCGCCTCGCGCGCGAGCTGGGCATGGATCCGGCCGAGCTTCGCGAGCGCAATATGGTGCGGCCCGAGCAGATGCCGTACGCCACCGGTCTCGTCTACCGGGACGGCGCCGACCAGGTCTATGACTCGGGCGACTATCCCGGCCTGCTCCGCAAGGCGCGGGAGCTGGTGGATGCCGAGGAACTGCTCGCGCAGTCGAGCGAGGAGCGGCGGATCGGCGTGGGCTACGCGGCGTACACCGAGGGCACCGGCGTCGGGCCGTTCGAGAGCGCGCGCGTGAGCGTCGAGCCCGGCGGCAAGGTGATCGTCCGCTATGGCGGCGCCTCCCAGGGTCAGGGCCATCGCACCACGCTCGCGCAGATTGCCGCCGACGCCCTCGGCGTGCGCTTCGAGGACGTGGAGGTGCGGGGCGGCGATTCGGGCGAGCTCGCGCAGGGCTTCGGCACGATCGCCAGCCGCACGCTCGTGCTGGCGGGCAACGCCATCGTGGAGGCGGCGACCGAGGTGCGCGAGCGCGCTAAGCGCATCGCCGCGGAGATGCTGGAGATCTCGCCCGACGACCTCGAGCTGGCAGAGGGTGCGTTCAGCCCCAAGGGCAGCCCGGGCACGAAGCTTCCGCTCGGCGATGTGGCCGGCTTCCTCTCACCCTTCAACCCCGCACGGCCGAAGGGAGAGTCCGCGGACCTGGCGGCCGGATCGATCTACCGGCCGAGCACGGTCACGTATGCCGCGGGCGTGCACGCGGTGGTGGTCGCGGTGGACGTGGCCACCGGGATGGTCGAACTCCTGCGCTACGCCGTCGCGCACGACTGCGGCCGCGTGGTCAACCCCACGATCGCGGACGGCCAGATCGCCGGCGGCGTGATGCAGGGCATCGGCGGCGCGCTCTACGAGGAGCTCGTCTACGACGACGCCGGCCAGCTGGTCACCGGCAGCTTCCTCGACTACCTCCTGCCAACCGCCAGCGAAGCGCCGGAGCTGCGACTGGCGCATCTTGACGTGCCATCGCCGCTCAACCCGCTCGGGGTGAAGGGGCTGGGCGAGGGCGGAGCGATCGGGCCACCAGCCGCGATCGCGAACGCGGTGGAGGACGCGCTGCACGAGCTCGGCGTGGTGGTGCGGGAGGGGCCGCTTGGTCCGAGCCGGGTACGTGAGCTCATCCGCGAGGCCGTAAAGGCTGGGCACGGCAAAGTGAATACAGTAGGCTCGTGACGATGCGGATCATCGTCGACCGCGACCTCTGCGACCTGCACGGACAGTGCGTGCTCACGGCGCCTGACATCTTCAGGTTCGACGACGAAGGTGAGCTGCAGTACCTGCCCGAGGTCGAGGGCGAAATGGCCGCGCGGGCCGAGTCGGCGGCGTCGGTCTGCCCGACCGGGGCAATCGAGATCAAGCCGTGACCGTCTCCTCATCCCGGCGGATCGTGGTGGTGGGCGCGTCGCTTGCCGGGCTCCGCGCGGCGGAGCGGCTGCGCAAGGAGGGCTTCCGCGGCGAGCTGATCGTGATGGGCTCGGAGGAGCACCTGCCGTACGACCGCCCGCCGCTGTCGAAGGAGCTGCTGAAGGGCGAGCGCGAGGCCGGCGACATCGCGCTCCGGGGCGGTGCGGAGGTGGATGCTGAGTGGCTACTCGGGGAGACGGCCGCCGGCCTCGACCTGAGCGCGCGCGTGATCCGCACCGAGTCGGGCCGCGCACTGAGCTTCGATGGTCTCGTGATCGCAACCGGAAGCGCTCCGCGCCGGCTCCCGAACCTCGACCCCGAGCTGCCCGGCATCTTCGAGTTGCGCACGCTCGAGCACTCGCTCGAGCTGCGCACTCACCTTCGCCGCAGCCCGCACCTGCTCGTGGTGGGCTGCGGCTTCATCGGCGTGGAGGTGGCCTCCACCGCCCGCGCCCTCGGCGCGGAGGTGACCGTGGTGAGCCTCGACCCGCCGCTGGCCATCGCGGGCGAGCTGATCTCCGGCGTCTGCGCCGCGATGCTCGCCGACCACGGTGTGAACCTCCACATCGGCCGCACCGTTGCGGAGGTGCTCGGCGACGACCGCTTCGAGGGCGTGGTGCTCGACAACGGCACGCGGATCGAGGCTGACCTCGCGCTCGTGGCCGTGGGCGCCGCACCCGTCACCGGCTGGCTCGAGGGCTCCGGCCTGGAGCTGAACAACGGCGTGCTCTGCGACTCCTCGTGCGCGGCCATCGGCGTGGAGAACGTGGTTGCCGCCGGCGACGTGGCCCGCTGGCCCAACCCCGTGTTCGACTCGGCGCCGATGCGCATCGAGCACTGGACGAACGCCGTGGAGCAGGGCAGCGCGGCCGCGCTCACGCTGCTGAACGGCTCCGGCCCGGACACCGTCTATGCGCCGGTGCCGAGCTTCTGGTCGGACCACTTCGGCACCCGGCTCCAGTCGGTGGGCCTGCCCGCCCTCGCCGACGAGACCACCGTGGTGGACGGCTCGCTGGAGGAGCGCCGCTTCGTGGCCGCGTGCCGCCGCGACGGCAGGCTCGTGGGGGCGATCACCTACGGCATGCCGAGGGGGCTGCTCAAGTACCGCCTGGCCCTTGCGAGAGGCGAGCCGAGCGCGCCCGAAGCTTCGCTGGCATCCTGAGAATGGATGGCAGACAGGGTTGACGACAGAATACACTTGCCCTCATGGAGGCCATGCTCATGAGCGCGCCACACCGGGGGAACGGAGGCGCGCCGGACGACGGACGCCTTCACCTCACGAGCGAGTTCGCTTCCGTGACGGTGGAGCTCGATCTCAGCGCGAACGGTCCGCGCCTGCGCATCGAGAACCAGCAGAACCGCCGCGTGGTCTACCTGGATCCGCTCGAGCTCGCCAGCCTCACCTGGCTCGACCACGAGAGCCTTGGACCCTTCCTCGATCCGAGCCGCACCGGCTGGAGCAGCACCGAAGGAGCGCCCGATGACGCTGATGTCTGATCCCGCCGAGCTGATCACCGAGGACTGGCGGATCCACGGCTCGGTTTACACAGATGCCGAGATCTTCGCGCTCGAGAAGAAGCGTCTCTTCCACGGGCCGTGGCTCTACGTGGCGCACGAGAGCGAGGTGCGCGAGCCGGGCGACTACAAGACCACCTACGCCGGCACCCAGCCGGTGATCGTGGCGCGCGGCGCCGACGACGGCGAGCTGCGCGTGCTGCTCAACCGCTGCCGCCACCGCGGCTCGATGGTGTGCCAGGACGAGTCCGGCAACGCCAACTACTTCCGCTGCCCGTACCACGGCTGGACCTACCGCAACACCGGTGAGCTGCGCGGCATCACCTACGACGACGGGTATGCCGGCCTCGAGCGCGAGCAGCTCGGCCTCGTGCGGATGCCGCGCGTGGAGAGCTTCGCCGGCTTCGTGTTCGCCAGCTTCACCGACGACGGGCCCTCGCTCGAGGACTACCTCGGCAACGCGGGGCCCTACCTCGAGATCGTCTCTCAGCAGGGGCCTAACGGCATCCGCCTGTCGGCCGGCTCCCACCGCCTCACCTACAACGGCAACTGGAAGCTCCAGGTGGAGAACACGATCGACAACTACCACTTCGGTTTCGTGCACCGGAGCTTCCTCGAGGTGCTGGCCGACCGCATCGGCGAGGTCCCGCCGATCGTCAAGAACATCCTCCAGAACCCGGAGTGGCGCACGATCGATCTGGGGAACGGCCACTCGGTGCACGAGTTCGGCGATCCGCACACGGGCAATAACCAGGGCCAGCTCGGCGACCTGCCGTTCAACCTGATCGTCTTCCCCAACCTCTGCTTCGTGGGCGCGCAGCTGCGGCACATCCTCCCGCGCGCGGCGGGGCGAACGGAGGTGCGGCTCTACCCGATCCTGCACGAGGGCGACAGCGACGAGGACAACGCCGCGATCCTGCGCGTGCACGAGGGCTTCTACGGACCGGCCGGCATGGGCGGCGTGGACGACATCGAGGTGGCGTTCAACCGCGTGCACGCCGGCATGGAGGCCACCGAGCAGGACTGGCTGATCATGAGCCGCGGCGCGCACCGCGAGCAGCCGGGGGAGAACGGCACGCTGATCGGTCATGCTGCCGACGAAG
>JAICJR010000202.1 GCA_025928345.1 Thermoleophilaceae bacterium
TGCTCCTCGCACTCGCCCCAGAGAGACACGCCGATGTCCCCGATACCCATCGCCTCCGTAACGTGGGCGCCCCAGCCGTCTTCGAGCTTCGCGCGGAAGGCGGGCTCGCCCCCGCCCGGCTCGCCTGCCACCAGCACCCGTTCCACGCTCGAGCTTCTCAGGTCGAGGTCCTGTTCGGTCAGGTAGGCGGCGTATGAGGGCGTGAGTACCGCAGCCTCGGGCTTGAGGAGGTCGATGGCGCGGAGAAGCCGCTCGGTGTTGCCAGTCCCCACCGGGATGTGGCTGAGGCTGAGCCGCTCGAAGGAGGCAAGCGCGGCGCCAGCGACGAACGGGCCGGCGTTGTAGGTGGAGACGATCCGCTGACCGGGCGCGACGCCGGACGCCGAGTAGCTGCGCGCAGACCCGGCGATCCAGTTCTCGAGGTCGCCCTCCGTGAGCGGCACATAGCTCGGCGTGCCGGTGGTGCCGCTCGTGGAATAGATGCGAACGATCTCCTCGCGTTCCACGCAGAGGTGCGCCCCGATCGGATTCTCGCGCGTGCACGTTTCGCGGATCTCCTGTTTGGTCGTGAGCGGCAGCTGGCGGATGTCCGCCAGACCGCCGCGCGTGTCGGCGCCGGCCAGCTTGTCGCGGTAGAAGGGCGAGCGCTCGAGGAGGTATTCGAGCTGCGCCCGGTAGCTCGCATCGTCGAGAGCCAGCTGCTCTTCCCACGGCAGCGTCTCGACCTCGGGCTCGAACATCACTCCTGCTCGTACTCGACAGCTTCCTCCGCGGCGGCGGCCATCGTGAAGCCAATCGGCAGCTCCCGCTCTTCCGCCAGATGTGCGAGCAGGCCGGCGGTGCGCGCGAGGATCGGCACAGCCTTCACGGCAGACGACGGGAAGCCCAGGTCGAGCATCACCGCGGCGATGGGCATCGACACGTTCATGACGAGCGGCCGGCCCCACACCTTGGCGGCCGCCTCCCTGAACGCCCGAGCCAGCGCCACGTGCGCGCCGCTCACGCCGCGCTCGTCAGCGAGTTCGAGGATGCGCTCCGCACGCGGGTCCACCGGGCGATGCACCGGATGGCCGAAGCCAGGCAGCCGCTCGCCGGAGTCATGGATCTCGCGAGCGATCTCCTCCACACCGCCCCGCGCATGCGCGGCGACGAGCAGGTCGGCACACAACTCCGCCGTGCCCAGGATCACCGGACCGCAGCCGAGAATCCCCGCTGCCACGGCACCCTGGAGCGAGCCGGGATCGGCGGCCAGCGTCATCCGCGCCGCCACGTTGGTGGGCATCATGCCGTGCTCGGCGATCGCCACGAGCAGAAGGTCGAGGAAGTAGCGCTGATCCTCCGTGGCCTCCGATCCGGTGAGCAGGAGATGGAAGTACTCGGTGAAGCTCACCGACCCCATGAGCTCCGACGTGAGGTCACGCCCCCGCACCTCAACGCGGTCAGGGTAGGCCTGACTGATGCGAGTCACGGGCATCGCCGCCGAAGCGTAACGGGCCGCCGCTGTCACACCGCCCGAGGGCGCCGCGTCATAGAGACGAAGCCATGACGAAAGGAATGTCCGAAATGACCGCAACGCTCGAACAGCGGATGACCAACCCGGTATTCGTAGTGCCGGAGGCAATGGACGCGCTGCAGGCGCTCACAAAGAGCGCGCGCAAGGCCGGCGTGCGGCGAGAGACCGCCCTGCTCGTGGAGCTGCGCGCGAGCCAGATCAACGGCTGCAGCTTCTGCGTGGACATGCACTCGCGCGAGCTCAAGGAGGCCGGCGTGGCGGACGAGCGCATCTTCGCCGTAGGAGCCTGGCGCGAGTCCCCCCACTTCACCGAGGCCGAACGAGCCGCACTCGCCCTAACCGAAGCCCTGACCCGCATAGCCGACCAACCCAACCCAGTACCAGACGACATCTGGGAAGAAGCAAAGGCCCACTACACCGAGCAGGAACTAGCCGGCCTAATCCTCGAAATAGCCGGCATCAACGTGTGGAACCGCCTGAACGTCGCAGTAAGGCAAATAGCCGGCGCGGTCTGACGGACGGCCGCGATCCCGCGCCGCAGAGCGAGCGTGGCAAGGAAGAGGGGACGCCATAGTGCCTCTGCATATGGCGGCCCCGATGACGCCGCCACGCGACGCTATGCGGTGCGGGATGGGCCGTGCAGGAATCGAACCTGCAACCTTGGGATTAAGAGTCCCCTGCTCTGCCAATTGAGCTAACGGCCCGTGCTGTCGGCGGCCGGGGACGGGCCGCCGGATGCAATTCTAGAAGCTTGCGCCGCCTCGTCTAGAGGCTTACGCCGCCCCGCCCTGCTTGACGGCGGAGAGCGCCTCGTCGCGCGTGGCGTGGATCGGGAACACCCGGTCGAGCCCGGTGATCTCGAAGATCTTGACGATGTTCTGGTCGCTGCACACGAGTGCGAGCGTGCCGCCCGCGGGCCGCAGCCGCTTCACGCCGCCGACCAGCACGCCGAGCGTGGTGGAGTCGATGAAGGTGGCCTTCGACAGGTCGACGATCACCTGCTTCTTGCCCTCCTCGATGACCTGCACCATGCGCTCCTTGAACTCGGGCGCGGTGTAGAGGTCGATCTCCCCGCCGAGCTCGATCACATGGGTATCGGCGTCGATCTGTTCGTCGTGGATCTGGAAGTTCACCTGACTCCTCGTGTGGTCGTGCTGTTAGGTCCGCGCAGGCCGGGAAAGACTACCCGCCCGTCGTCCCAGTCCCTGTTTGGGTCGACGTGGGGGCCCCAACCGCCTTTGCCTGCTGGACCAGTTTCTTAACGCTACTACGCTGGCCCTTGGGCGCGAGTTCCAGCGCCTTCTGGCCGGCAAGGTCGGCAGTTCGCTTGTCCCCCGCGAGGGTGGCGTACTGCACGACCCGTAGGTACGCGGAGGCGCTCGGCTGCGCGGCAGCCACGATCTCCGCCGCCTTTTGGGCGTTGGCGGGCTGGTTCAAGCCCGCCTGGCCGTACGCCTGGAACATGTAATTGGCGAGCACCGCGTTCGGCTTGGCCGGGTTGGTGTTGAGGTAGCGCTGCCACGCGTCGGCGGCTTGGCGCAGGTTCTTCTTGCCGTCCGCGGTGAACAGTCCCGTGGTCTGGTCCGCGCTCAGCGAGGCCAGCTGGTAGTTGTCGCGGATGACCTCCTGCAGGGCCGCCTGGTTCTGCGGGTTCGCGGCGAGCTGCTTCTCGGCGTTGTCGATCCTCTTCTGGATCTGCTTGTTGCCGGTGCTCGAGCCACCGCCGCCGGTGAAGGCGTTGAGCAGGCCGCCGTTGAGGCTGCCACCGCCGATTCCGAACAGCACGAGACCGCCGCCCATCAGGACAGCGAGCAGGATGTAGGTTCCCTGCACTGCGCGGCGGCGCTTGCCTTTGAGGTCGAAGAGCATGTTGCGTGCTACCCCTCGGCGGATACGACCTGGTCCGACACATCTTCGGAGGGCCTGCCGAAGGCGACCGCCAGAAGGATACTCAGCTCATATAGGACGATCATGGGGACCATCTCGATGAGCATGCTCACCGGGTCGACGCCGGGCAGAAGCATCGCCAGAACGGCGATCACGAGGATCGCGTAGCGACGGTTCTTGCGCAGCTGCCGCGGCGTGACCACGCCCAGCCGGTTGAGGCCGAGGATCGCCACCGGTATCTGGAACAGCAGCCCGCACGCCACGAGCGTCATGGTCACGAAGCTGTAGTAGTCGCGGGCTCGGATCTGGACGTTGAACTGGTGGGTGTTGAAGTGGAGCAGGAACTTGAGCGCCGCCGGCATCACCACGTAGTAGCCGAACACCACTCCCGCGATGAAGAGGAACGGCACCATCAACAGGAGCGGCATCGCCACGCGCCGCTCGACCGGGGTGAACGCCGGCAGGATGAACGCGTAGAGCTGGTAGAGGATCACCGGCAGCGAGATGAGGATCGCCGCGTACGCCGAGAGCGTGAAGGTGGTGGTGAACGGCTCGGCCACGCCCAGCGTGATCGGCTTTCGGCCGTGGAGCGGCTCGTTGATGATCCGCAGGATCAGGTGGTTCTGCCAGAAGCAGAGCGCCAGCGCCACCCCGAACGCCAGGAGCGCGAGGATGATGCGCGTGCGCAGCTCGTCGAGGTGATCGACGAGAGAGAGACGATCGTCGTGCCCGACCGGCCTAATTCGACGGGCCATACCCCGCGCCCGCTTACCGCCTAACCGCGCGGCTCGCCGCTATGCGCCGTCTCTGGCTCGGCGGGCTCCTCCGCCGGCGGCGGCGGCGGCACCGGCGCCGTGGCGGGCGCCGGGGGCGGCTGCTGCTGCGCGGCGGCCGCCTGCTCGGGCGGAGCCGTGGCCTGGCCGCTGGTCTGCACGGTGTTCGAGGCGCTCAGCGCCTTCTGGTCGTCGTCGTTGTCCTTGCCCGTGACCGAGTCCTTGAACTCGCGCATCCCCTTGCCCAGACCCCTGCCGAGCTCGGGCAGGCGCTTGGGCCCGAAGATGACGAGCACGATTACGAGCAGGATGATGATCTCGAGCGGGCCGATATTCGGCATTAAGTTCCTCCCGTCAGCGGGCTGAACACCTCATGGTAGCGGCGCCAGAGACTCCGCTGCGGCGCTTCAGCCGCCCGCCTGCTCGCGCTCGAAATTGAGGTAGAAGCGGCTGGCGGTGGGCTCGGTCTGGCCCTGGTACTTGTTGCCGCGCGAGCCGTAGGGGTTCTCCACGGGGCCGTCCATGCGCATGAAGGAGATCTGCCCGATCGGCATGCCGTGGTAGATCGTGATCGGGAGGTTGGCGACGTTGGAGAGCTCGAGCGTGAGGTTCCCGGAGAAGCCGCTGTCCACGAACCCAGCGGTGGAGTGGATCAGGAGCCCGAGCCGGCCGAGCGAGCTCTTGCCCTCGAGGCGGGCCACCAGGTCGTCCGGCAGCGACACCCGCTCAAGCGTCTGACCGAGCACGAACTCGCCCGGGTGCAGGATGAATGGACGGTCCTCGGGCACCTCCACCGCCTCCGTGAGGTCCTCCATCGGCTGGCGCACGTCGATGAACGGGTGGCGCGAGTTGTGGAAGACGCGGAAGCGCCTGTCCACGCGCAGGTCGACGCTGGACGGCTGGATCATCCCTGGGTCGAAAGGGTCGATCACGATCCGCCCGCTTTCGAGCTCCGAGCGGATGGTGCGGTCGCTGAGTACCACGCGGCGCGATTCTAGACCGCGGAGTGACCGCGGAACTTTCGGACAAGGCTCAAGTTCCTCGTTCTGGGACCGATACCGGGCGTACAGGGAACGAAATGATGAGCTTCCAGGACAACAGCGAGAACGTGAAGCGGATCGTGCTGCCGAGCGGCAAGACCATCGAGGTCGTGTCGTTCGAGGACGTGACCGAGCAGCTGGCCGCCACCGAGCCGAGCGTCGAGCCCACGGCTGCCCCCGCTGATGGCCTGCACGTCTGCACCGACTGCAGCTCCCA
>JAICJR010000115.1 GCA_025928345.1 Thermoleophilaceae bacterium
CGACGGGGAGCCCGGCGCCGATCGCGGCCGCCATAGGCTCCTCGATCAGGTAGGCCTGGCGTGCGCCCGCCGAGAGGCAGGCCTCCTCCACCGCGCGCTTCTCGACACCGGTCACGCCGGACGGCACGCACACCACCACGCGGGGGTGCGCCCAGCGGTTCTGGTGGACCTTCTGGATGAAGTGGCGGAGCATCTGCTCGGTGACGTCGAAGTCGGCGATCACCCCATCCTTGAGCGGCCTGATGGCGGAGATCGTGCCGGGGGTGCGGCCGAGCATCCGCTTTGCCTCGATCCCGACGGCGTGCACCTCGCCGGTGCGCGAGTCGATCGCCACGACTGACGGCTCGGACAGCACGATCCCGCGGCCGCGCACGTACACGAGGGTGTTGGCGGTGCCGAGGTCGACAGCCATGTCGCGACCGCCGAATCCGGTGAGGTAGGAGAAGAAGCCCATTTACCCGAGTGGTGGTTGAAGAGATTAAGCCGCGTACCGGCAGCCCACTAGGGCTCCGGCCGCCGCAAGGAATCCTGCATACGCGCGGGGCGCCGAAAGCCGCGCCGTAGTGTAGCCAAGAATCCGGCCCTCAGGGGCGATGTCTTGACTTTTGATCGAGACTTTTTGAGACTCAAGACCTCAGGGTGAGGTTGAGGGTTTTCAGGTTCGGCACAGCCCCGCCACAGGGCTACAAAAGGAACCCGATCGGACCGCCTTGGCGCGAAGGAGCTTGGGGGTCTTTCCAAGCTTGAAGGTTGGCCGCAACGTCCCTTGCAGCCGCTCGTCAGGCGAGCAGATCCGGTGCGAGCCTCACGAGCTCGGCCACCGGCAGGCCGACGACGTTCCAGAAGTCACCCTCGATCTCCTCGACGAGGGCGGCTCCGCGACCCTGGATCGCGTAGGCGCCGGCGCGGTCGCGCCACTCGCCTGTTCCGATGTACCAGGCGAGATCGGCGGCCTCGAGGCGCCGGAACCTGACCCGAGTGACGGCTGAGGCGGTCCGCTCGTTGCCGCCGTTCCGGAGCGCCAGGCCTCCCCACACCTCATGGGTCCGCCCGGACAACCGGCGGAGGAAGAGCTCCGCCTCCTCCTCGGAGGCCGCCTTCCCGAACACGCGCCCGTCGAGCACCACCTCGGTGTCCGCCGCGAGCACGAGCTCGCCCTGGACCGCTCGCGCCTTGCGCACCGCGTTCTCCACGACTGTCGAGCGCGGGTCGCCGTCGGTGAGCTCCTCCACCTGCGGCACCACAACCTCGAACTCCACGCCGAGCTGGGCGAGGATCGCCCGCCGCTGCGGCGACGCCGAGGCGAGGGTGAGCATTCGCGTTACGCGAGATCCGGGAAGAAGAGGCCGATCTCGCGGGCCGACGACTCCGGCCCGTCCGACCCATGGACGAGGTTGGTCTGCACCTCGAGCGCGTAGTCGCCGCGGATCGAGCCGGGCGCCGCCTCGAGCGGGTTCGTCGCCCCGATCACCTGGCGCGCGGCCTTGACCGCCTCGTGGCCCTCGAGCACCATCGCCACGAGCGGGCCGCCGGTGATGAACTCCACGAGCTCGCCAAAGAACGGCTTCTCGGCGTGCTCCGCGTAGTGCTGCTCGGCGAGCTGGCGCTCAACCTGCATGTGCTTGAGCGCGACGATGCGCAGCCCCTTGCGCTCGAAGCGCGCGACCACCTCGCCGGTGAGGCCGCGAGCGAACGCGTCCGGCTTTACAAGGATCAGGGTCCTCTCCAAGAGTGCTTCCTTTCTGTTTCGGGATCAGACGCCGGGCGGGCGTGACGAGAGGGTGGTCCCCTCGTCGCCGCGCGGCGGCTTGCGCCGCGGGGGCGGCGGTGGCTCGGCCAGAGTGGACGCCGCGGACGAGCGCCTCGACCGGCGCCGCGCGGGCTCCGCGGCGGGCGCGGCAGTGGTGCCCGGGATCTCGGACTCGCAGTACGGGCAGATCTTCCACAGCGGGTCCAGCGGCTTGCCGCACGTCTCGCACGGCTCCTTGAGCCGGCGCAGGCAGCTCGGGCAGCGAAGGAATGCCTTCTCCACCCGGAAGCCGCAGTACGGGCAGCCCTGCTCGAGCTCCGCGAGCCGCGCCTCGGCGGCCGCGATCTCGATCTCGCGCTCGCGCGCGTCGTCGAGGTACTCGGGCGGGCGGACGATCATGTAGATGATCGTTCCGAGGAACGGGAACACCGAGCAGAGCGTCGCGCAGCCCACGAGCATCGGGTCCGCGATCCGGCGCTTGGCATCGGCGTAGGTCCAGTAGATCAGGGCCAGCCAGATCACCACCAGGAACAGAATCAGCAGGCTCACGACCCGGTTCACCGTGTCGTTGTGAATGCCGAAGATGGCGAGAAGGCCCATGGGTGGCCGGAGTGTAGTGGGGATGGGGTGATTCTCGGGCCGGTGAAACGGATCTGCCGAGCCGTCCGGAGGCCTTGAAAAGTCTACCTAGAGCACCACGCGGCCGATGAGGTAGCCGATCCCGAAGAACACGAGAATCACCACCGCCACGACCACGGCGACGACCCCGACCATGGTGAGCAGGCTGGGGAACTCGCGGTCGTCGTTCATAGCGTGGACGCCCTCGCGGCGCGCTCGACCCTGACGAGGTCGGCGATCAGGTAGATCGAGCCGGTGGCGAGCACCGCGCCATCCGGGCCCGCGAGCTCCTGGGCGCGGACGAGGGCGGCGCGCGGGTCGCCGACGGTCTCGGAGTCCGGCCCGTTCAGCTTTGAAGCGAGACTTTCGAGCGTTCCAGGCGAGAGCGAGCGCGGGTTGCTGCTGCGCGTGAACACCACGTGGTCAAACAGCGGCAGGAGCGCCTCGAGCATGCCCGCCGCGTCCTTGTCGTCGAGAACGCCCATCACGCCCACCGCGCGGCGCCCGCCGAAGAGCTCCGGCAGCGCGTCGGCCACGGCCTTTGCGCCGGCTGGGTTGTGGGCTCCGTCGAGCACCGTGAGCGGGCGCTCGGCCACCACCTGCATGCGTCCCGGCACGCTCACCTCGGCCGCGGCGCGGCGCACCGCCCCTTCGTCGAGCTCGCCGAGGAACGCCTCGGCGGCCGCCCGAGCGAGGGCGAAGTTGGCGCGCTGGAACGCGCCGCGTGCGGCCAGCGGATAGTCGCCGGCGGGCATGGCGTACACGCGGCGCGCGTGCCGCTCGGCCGCAACTCGCTCGGCCACCGCCTCTGCATCCGGATGCAGCTCACCCGTGACGAGCATGCCCTGGTCGCGCACCACCGCGAGCTTCTCCTCCGCGATGTCGGCGATCGTGGGGCCGAGCCAGCGCGTGTGCTCGAGCCCGACGCCGGTGAGCACCTGCACCCTCGATGGGATGACGCTCGTGGCGTCGTAGCGGCCGCCGAGCCCCGCCTCCACCACGGCCACCTCCACCCCGCGCCGCGCGAGCTCGTGGTACGCCGCGGCGGTGAGCGCCTCAAACTGCGTCACCGTGTCGCCCGGCTCCTGCGTGCGGTTCACGAGCTCGGCCGCGTGGGCGGCGCGCGTGACCGCCGCGGCGAAGTCCGCGTCCGAGATCGGCTCCTCCCCCACCTCGATCCGCTCGGTGAACGAGACGAGGTGCGGCGACGTGTAGCTGCCCGTCCGGATCCCGTGCCGCTCGAGGATGCCTGCGATGAAGCGCACGGTTGACGACTTGCCGTTCGTCCCCACCACGTGGATCGACGCGAAGCGGCGCTGCGGCATTCCCAGGACCGTCATCAGCTTGTGCATCCGGTCGAGCCCGAAGCGCATGCCGAAGAGCTCGAGGTCGAGCAGGTACTCCTCCGCCTGGCGCAGGTTCACTCGCCCAGTTCCTCCAGCTCCGCCCGGAAGCGCTGAAGCTTCTCGCGCTCGGCCTGCACCACGTGCGGCGGCGCCTTGTCCACGAACTGCTGGTTGGAGAGCTTGCCCTCGGCGCGCTTGATCTCGCCGCTGAGCTGGTCGCGCTTGGCCTGCCGGCGCCGCTCGGCCTCGCCGGCGTCCACCGCCTCGGTGGCATACACCTGCACGGCGCCGCCCGGGATCGCCACCGACGTCTCCACGTCGCCGTTCACGTCGCCCTCGGCGAGCTCGAGCCGCGCGAGCTGGGCGAGATGCGCGGCCGTCTCCTCGTAGCCCGCCGCCGCCACGCGCGCGCGCACGCGCGTGCCCGCGGGAACGCCCACCTCGTCGCGCCAGCGGCGCACCGAGGTCACGGCCTCGATCAGGTCGCCCACCACGCGCTCAGCGTGAGGATCGATCGCGTCCGGCCGCTGCTCCGGCCACGCCGAAGCCGCGAGCAGCCCGCGCTCGCCCGGCAGGAACGACCAGATCTCCTCGGTCACGAACGGCATCATCGGGTGAAGCAGCGTGAGCACGCGCTCGAGCACGTGGAGGAGCGTGGCCGACAGCGCGGAGCGGTCCGCCTCCTCGGCGTACAGGCGCGGCTTGACGAGCTCGATGTACCAGTCGCACACCTCGCCCCAGAGCACGTCGTAGAGCGCCAATGCCGCGCGGGAGAAGTGGAAGCTCTCGATCAGGCCCGTGATCTCGTCCGTGGCGCGCTCGAGGCGCGACAGGATCCAGCGGTCCTCAACGGTCTCGGGCCGCGGCTCCGCAGCCACCTCGTCCACGTTCAGGATCACGAAGCGCGATGCGTTCCAGAGCTTGTTCGCGAGGTCCCCACCCTGTTTCACGCGCTTCTCCGAATAGCGCACGTCCTGCGTCGAGGACATCGCGAGCAGCCCGAAGCGCACCGCGTCCGCGCCGTGCGCCTCGATCTCGTCGAGCGGATCGATGCCCGTGCCCAGGGACTTCGACATGCGCCGCCCGTCCGGCGCCTGGATCACCGACGTGATCGGCACGTCGGTGAACGGCAGCTCGCCGGTGAACTCCACCCCCATCATCACCATGCGCGCGACCCAGAGGAAGATGATGTCGCGCGCGGTCACGAGCACGTCGGTGGGATAGAACGCGCTCAGCGCCGGCGTCTCCTTTGGCCAGCCGAGCGTCGCGAACGGCCAGAGCGCCGACGAGAACCACGTGTCGAGCACGTCCGGATCTCGCCGCACCGGCCCGCCGCAGGACGGGCATGTCTCCGGCGCCTGCTCGCTCACCACGGTCTCGTCGCAGCTCTCGCAGTAGTAGACGGGCAGCTGGTGGCCCCACCACAGCTGGCGCGAGATGCACCAGGGGCGGATGTTCTCGAGCCAGTCGAGGTAGACCTTCGTCCACGGCTTCTCGGGGTGGAAGCGCAGGCTGCCGTCCTTCGCGGCGGCGATCGCGGGCTCGGCCAGCTTGTCCATGTCACAGAACCACTGCAGCGAGATCAGCGGCTCGATGCGGCGGCCGCTGCGGTGCGAGTAGGGCACGTCGTGCAGGTACGGCGTGCGGGCTGAGATGAGGCCCTCCGCGTCGAGCGCCTTCACAACCGCGCCACGTGCCTCTTCCACGTCCATGCCCGCGAACGGCTCGCCCGCGGCCTCGGTCATGCGGCCATCCTCGCCGATCGCCGACACCACCTCGAGGCCGTGCTTGCGGCCTATCTCGAAGTCGTTGGGGTCGTGGCCCGGCGTGATCTTCAGCGCGCCGGTGCCGAACTCGGGGTCCACGTACTCGTCCGCGATGATCTTCAGCCGCCGGCCGACGAGCGGCAGGATTGCCGTCTCGCCGATCAGCCGCGTGTAGCGCTCGTCGTTCGGGTTCACGGCGATCGCCGTGTCGGCGAGCATCGTCTCCGGGCGCACCGTCGCGATCGTGATCGAGCCCGACCCGGACTCGAGCGGGTAATCGATCGAGTAGAGCACGTCCTCCACATTGCGCTGCTCCACCTCGAGGTCCGAGATCGCCGAGCCGAGGCCCGGGTCCCAGTTGACCATGTAGTTGTCGCGGTAGATCAGCCCCTTCTCGTAGAGGCGGACGAACACGTGCGAGACCGCGCGGACGTAGTCGTCGTCCATCGTGAAGCGCTCGTCCTCGTAGTCAGCCGAGGCGCCGAGGCGCTTGAGCTGCTCGACGATCGTGCCGCCGTACTGCTCGCGCCACTTCCACACGCGCTCGACGAACGCCTCGCGTCCGATGTCGTGGCGGCTGGATCCCTCGGAGGCCAGCTGCTTCTCCACCTGCACCTGCGTCGCGATGCCCGCGTGATCGGTACCGAAGATCCACTTGGCGCGGCGCCCCTGCATGCGCCGGAGCCGGATCAGCGTGTCCTGGATCGAGCCGTTGAGCGCGTGGCCCATGTGGAGCACCCCGGTGACGTTCGGCGGCGGGATGGCGATGGAGAAGTTCTCCCGAGCATCGCCCTCCGGCTCCGGGTGGAAGATGCCGGACTCGTCCCAGTGCGTGAAGACGCCGGGTTCGACGTCCGCCGGCTCGTAGCGGGTGCGGGCGCGCAGCTGCTCTAGACGATCCTCGGCGGGCACCCGCCGAAGTCTATGCACGGCCCGCCGGTGATCCGAACGCGCCGCTGCGGCGCATGAGAGGGTTGAGCCATGCCGACGATCGCGATCGACGGAGTGAACCTGGCGTACGAGGAGCAGGGCAGCGGCCCGGCCGTCCTGCTCATCCACGGCGCCGGTGGCGCGGTGTGGGACCCACTGCCCGAGAAGCTCGCCGCCGCCGGCCACCGCGCCATCTACTACCACCGGCGCAGCTTCGGCGCCTCGGCGCACGAGCCGATCAAGGACCTCCCGCGTCACACGCGCGACGCCGCAGCGCTGCTCGAGCAGCTCGATGCCGCTCCGGCGTTCGTCGTCGGCCACAGCATGGGCGGCGTGATCGCGCTCGACCTGACCATCCGGCGGCCGGAGCTCGTGCACGGGGTCGTGGTGATCGAGCCGCCACTCCATTTCAAGAAGCACCTGACTATGAAGATGATGCGCGAGCTGATCGGCGCCCAGCTCACGCGGCGCACGCGCGGCGACGAGCAGGCGGCGGTGCGCTTCATGCGCTGGGCGACCAGCACCACGGACGGCGCGAACGGCTTCGACGCCACCCCGCCCGACGTGCAGGCCGGGCTGGTGGCGAACTCGCCGGCGATCATGCGCGAGCTCGACGGCGGCACGGGTGAGCACGTGAAGGACGCTGAGCTGTCGCGGATCGCGGTGCCTGCTGTCTGCCTCGTGGGGGGCATCACGCTGCCGGATTACGCGAAGGCGGCTGCGCGGATCAAGAAGGCGCTGCCGGCACTCGAGGTCGTGGAGGTGCCCGGCGCCGGCCACGTGCTCCCCGTCACTCACCCAGACGCGGTAGTCAGCGCCGTCGCACGCGTGGCCGAGCTGGCAGCAGCCGAGGATCCGGCGGCGGCTTCATAATCCCGGCCCGTGCGGGCCTCCCACGTCTTCATCGCGGCACTCGCTGCCGGTGTTCTGGCGCTGGTCGCGCCGGCTGGTGCGTCCACCGGCGTCCTGCTGTCGAACGAGCAGACGGTCACCCAGTGGGCCAACCCGAAGAGCCGCGCGCCGGTACGGCTCTCGCCGGACCCGAGCTCGCACGCGTTCGCCAAGCTCCATCCGCGCACCGAGGACGGCTTCCCCGAGGTGTACGAGGCGCTGCAGCAGCAGACGGACGCGAGCGGCAGGAGCTGGATCCAGATCCGCCTGCCGATGCGGCCGAACGGGCGTGTGGGCTGGGTGCCGGCGTCAGCACTCGGGAATCTCCACACGGTGCACACGCAGCTCGTGGTGCAGCGGTCGAAGCTGCGCGCCACGCTGTACCGGGACGGCCGCGCCGTGTTCCGCGCGCCGGTGGGCGTCGGGCGTCCCGGCCTGCCCACGCCCGCCGGTCACTTCTACGTCCGCGAGCGCTTCAGGATCGGGGGCCGCGGCGGCGCGTACGGCCCGATCGCGTTCGGCACGAGCGCCTACTCGCCCAAGCTCACCGACTGGCCGGGCGGTGGCGTGGTGGGCATCCACGGCACCAACGAGCCGCAGCTCGTTCCCGGCCGCCCTTCCCACGGCTGCGTGCGCATGCGCAACCGCGACATCCTGCGTCTCGGTCACCTCATGCCGGTTGGCACGCCGGTGTTGATCGTCTAGCCGACGCCGGCCGGCGCGTCGATCAGCGAAGAGAAGTCGCCGTCCGCGAGCACCTTGCCGAGCTCGTCCGCGGGCACCGGGCGGGCGAACAGGAAGCCCTGAGCGAGGTCGCAGCCGAGCTCCCGCACCGACGCGAGCTGCCCGCCCGACTCGATGCCCTCGGCGATCGCGAGCAGGCCGAGCGCGTGCGCGAGCGTGACGAGGTTGGCCGTGATCGCGGCGTCGCGCGCGTCGTGCTCGATGCCCTGCACGAAAGAGCGGTCGACCTTGATCACATCGATCGGGAAGCGCCTCAACTGACCGAGTGACGAGAAGCCGGTGCCGAAGTCGTCGATCGCTATGCGCACGCCCTGGTCGTGCAACTCCTGCAACTCGGCGCGGGCGCGGTCCCCGGCGGCGCCCTCGGGCACGATGGCCGTCTCGGTCACCTCGAGACCGAGGAAGGACGGCGGCAGGCCCGCTTCGTCGAGCGCGTGGCGGACGATGTCGCTCACGCCTCCGGCCGAGAGCTGGCGGCCAGAGAGGTTCACCCAGGTGACGAACGAATCGCCCGCGAGCCCGTCACGGCGCCACTGCGCGGTCTGGCGGCAGGCGTCGCGCAGCACGATCTCGCCGAGCGGCATGATCAGACCCGTGGCCTCGGCCACCGGGATGAACTCGCCTGGCGACACGAGGCCGCGCCGCGGCGACTCCCAGCGTACGAGCGCTTCCACACCGACCACGCGCCGCGAGTTCAGGTCGATCTCCGGCTGGTAGTGGAGCGTGAGCTCGCCACGCTCGATCGCGTCGCGCAGCTCGTGCTCGAGCTCGAGCATGTCGCCGTACTCCTGCGCCATCGAGGCACGGAAGATCCGGTGAGCACCGCCGCCCGCGTCCTTCGCGGCGTACATCGCGATGTCGGCGTGGCGGATCAGCTCGTCGCTCTCACCATGGCCGCCGAGGTGCACCACCACGCCCACGCTCGCGTTCACGCTCAGCTCGCGGCCGTCGAGCTCGAGCGGCTTCGACACCGATTCGATCAGGCGCCTCGCCACCGATTCCGCCTGCGCCTCGCCCGCGCCGTCGAGCAGCAGCGCGAACTCGTCGCCGCCGAGGCGCGCCAGCGTGTCCGCCGGCCGCACGACCTCGTCGAAGCGCCGTGCCACCGCCTGGAGCAGCTGGTCGCCCGAGTCGTGCCCGAGCGTGTCGTTCACCTGCTTGAAGCCGTCGAGGTCCACAAGAAGCACCGACATGAGCTCCTGTGAGCGCACCGAGCGCGCGAGCGCCTGATCGAGGCGGTCGCGGAACAGGGCTCGGTTGGCAAGGCCGGTAAGCCCGTCGTGGAACGCCTGGCGCGTGAGCTCCTCCTCGAGCCGCACGCGTTCGCTCACGTCGCGTGCGTTCAGCACGATGCCGCGCACGTGGCGGTCGTGGCGCAGGTCGGTCACGTGCGCGTCGAGGTGGCGCCACTCGTTGAAGCGGTTGAGGATCCGGAGCACGAGCTCGGCCGGCTCACCGCTCGCCAACATCGCGGCCAGGTGCGCACGGTCGTCCGGATGCAGCAGGCCGCTGAAGCCCTCGCCGAGCAGCTCGCCCTCGCCGCGGCCGAGCATCCTCAGCACCGACTGACTCACGTAGCGGCAGCGGGCGCCCCGGAAGACCATCACGAGATCGGTGGAGGACGTGACGAGGCTGCGGAAGTGAGCCGTCTGCCGGCGGGTGGTGGCCACGAGCGCCCACGCGAGCAGCAGCGAGATCAACAGCCCCACGCCACCGACCGTGGCCTGCAGCGTGATCAGCTGGTTCACGTTGCGGTCGCTCGTGGTGGCGATCGTGCGCGCGGCGTTGAGCGCCACGTTCGCCGTGAGCGCCGCGAGCACGCGCAGGCGTTCCACGGGATCGCGCGCGGCCACGTGCTCGCCGGCGAGCAGCCGCACGCCCGACAGCGGCCGGTGGGCCAGAATCGCGCTGCCGGTGGCAGCGAGGTCGCGCACCAGCCGCTGCTGCTGCGTCAGCTGCGCCCGCACGGTCCTGCCGCTCGTGGGCAGCAGGGCGGTCTCATCGTCATCGCCGTTCACGCTGGGCGCCTCGCCGCCCGCGAGCAGGACATGGGCGCTCTTGTCGAGGAGCGACGCCGTCAACGCCGGGTCCGCCTGCTCCCCGGCGCGCACGAGCAGCACCTCCTTCACGTAGCGCTCGGCGAGGGTGCGCTGGCGCGCGGCCACCACGACCACACCCGCCCGGTGCTGCGAGCGCGCCGTCGCCCGGATCGACAGCACCACGCTGCCGCATGACACCGCGGCGAGCGTGACGAGGATCGCAACGATCGTCCAGCGCCCGCGCGCGGCGAAGGGGCGGAATGCCGGCGCCGTGTGCATCAACGCACCACCAGATCGAGATGCATGCCGCCGAGGTAGTGGCCGGACATGTTGCAGAAGAGGACGTAACGGCCGGGCGCAAGGCGCAGGTTGAGCTGGCGGCGCGCTCCGGGCGCCCCCGGCTCGAGCGAGCCCACCTCTGCAGCCTGGATTCGCTCCTCATCCACCGTCAGGCCGTCGCTCCGGAGCGGCAGCGTAGCGCTGCCGCCCACGCGGGCCACGAGCAGCTCGTGCTGGTCCGGGCCCTGGTTCTCAACGTCGAGGCGCACGTTGCCCGCTGTGAGCGTCCGTGGCCCGGAGATCCGGAAGTCGCGCTCGGTCACCCGCACACTGCGCGCGGCGGGCTGCGCGCCGGCGCGGGTCGCGACTCCGCACCCGCTCAGGGCGAGGCAGAGCGCAGCCGCAGTCACTGCGACGCAAGCCAGCTCAATGTGAGCGCGAGCGCGCCACATGGGGACCGCATCGGCCTGGATGGCGCCGAACTTGACCCCTGTATGGGCTAGGACAGAGTCGCGGCGAACGCCGAGAGCTTGTCCGGATCGCGCCACACGGGCCCGTGGCCGAAGCACGCGAGCCGCGGTGCGAGCGCGGCGATCCGCTTGATCGACTCGCGGTTCCGCGCCGGGTCCGGCGTGAACATGGCCGGCGGTTCGTGCAGCCCGGGCAGCGTGGTGATGAGGTTCATGCTGTTCAGCACATCGCCGCCGATGAGCACGCGATCCGACTCTCGCCACAGC
>JAICJR010000031.1 GCA_025928345.1 Thermoleophilaceae bacterium
CGCCTGATGGTCGCCCGCACGGGCACGGATCAGAGCGCCGTCGTTCACGAGCGAAGTCTGGCATCGCGGCTCACAACCACTGCGACACCACCGACGCCCGAAATTCGTCGGCGAGTTTCTCCCAGAGGCCGGGTCAGAAGCTCAAATGCTGCATCCCGCTCTCCGTCAAGCGCTCGCCACCGCTCACATCGAGGACCTACATCGCGCGGCCACCCCGAGGGGGACGATCCGCCTGGCACGTGTGCTCGGCGCTTGGCGGACGGACCTGCCGGGGCCCGTCGTTCTTCTTCAGGCTGGGACCGCGGTCAACTTTTTCGGCACTGGACTGATCCTGCCGTTCGAGATCATCTACCTGCACGAGGTCCGCGGCTTCCCGGCGGCAACTGCGGGGCTCGTGCTGGCGTCGGTCATGGGCACGGCGGCGGTGGCAACGCTCCCTTCGGGTGCGCTGCTCGATCGTTTCTGCGCGAAGCCGATCCTGATCACCGGCAATCTCGTGAACGCACTGGGCTACGGAGGTCTCGCGTTCGTCGACCGTCCGTGGCAAGGCTTCGTCTGCTCGGTCGTCGCCGGCGCCGGTTTCGGAGTCGCGGGGACCGCGAACCAAGTTCTGAGTCTGACCCTGGTCACGCCGGAGCAGCGCGCCGCCTCGATCGCGCTCCGCCGAGTCGCAGGCAACTTCGGCATGGGCGCCGGCGCGACGGTGGCGGGCTTCATCGTCGCCGCCGCGGGTCACCTTCGCACGTTCCAGGCGCTCTACCTTTTCGATGCAGTCACCTTCGCTGTCTTCGCCCTGGTTGTGCTCGTGGGGATCCCGCATCCTCGCGTTGCGAATGCCGAGTCGGCGAGCGACAGCGGAAGAGGCTTCCGAGCGGTTGCTCGAGATCGGCTCTTACTCGCCTTGATCGCCGCCAACATCGTGCTCGTGATGGTCGGCGGCGCATTCTTTTCCAACGTCCTCCCGCCATTTGCGACGGCACACACCCCTGTAGGACCGGGCGAGATCGGCATCGTCATCTTCCTCAACACCTTCTTCATCGTCGTTGCGCAGGTTCCAGCCACACGGGTCGTCAAGCGGATGCGGCGCACACACGCTTTGGCCGCGACCAGCGCGCTATTCGCAGCCGGCCTGCTCGCGGTCCTGCTCGCGACGCTGACGCGCTCGACGCTCGCCGCTACCACCGTCTTGGCCGGGGTCGCGATCGTGATTGCGATCGGGGAGTGTGCGCAGTTCATCGTGCTCGGCCCGGTCGTCGCCGAGCTCGCGCCGCCGCATCTGCTCGGCCGCTACATGTCGCTTTACGGTCTGAGCTTCATGGCAGGCGTGGCCCTCGGCCCCGCGGTCGGCGGCGTGCTGCTCGCAACGTCACCCGACGCCGTCTGGTGGGGCGGCGCCTTGGCGCTGGCAGTGACCGGGGCCGGCTTCCTGCGACTCGGCCACCGAATACCCGACCCGCTCTTGCAGACGAAATCCCAGCCGCTGGCAGCGGCAGCGGAGCCGACCTAACGCCTCGCTTCTCCTCGCCAGCGGGGAGCAGAACCTCTGGCATGGCAGCGACTGACGGCAACGGGGATGCCTGCCTTCGCGAACTTAGCTAGCTCGCCAGCGGGCGGCGCGATGCCGCCTCAGCCGCGCGCTCGAAGCGTCGTACTAGCCGGTACCGGTCTCGTAGACCCGAAAGCCGGCTTGCGGGGGCGGGCCGAGAGGAACGTTGAAGTAGAGCCTGCCCCTGACCCCTTGCACCCCGTCGCGAAGCCCGTTGTTCGCTTCCGAGATCGCACGCTTGAAGTGCCAGGCGAGACGCTTCCCGGTGCGCAGAACGTAAGCGTGCGCGGAACTTCCCGTGGCCCAGCTCACAAGGCCTTCACCCAGCGAAACCGAGGTGCAATCGCGAACGCAGCGGTCGAGCACGACGCGATGCTTTCCCCGCCCTAGGAGCAGGGCGGCAGGCCGGCTGGAAATCCTTTCCGACACGGTCACTGACCCATCGCGTTGGAAGAGCCGGAAATCGCCGCGCGGTCCCAGCGCACTGAGCGAGGTCGAATCCAAATCGCGTGGGATTTCGGGGGCGCCGCTCGCTTCTCCAAAGTTCTTGACCCGCCCTGTTCGCCAGTTGAGGTACTCGGTGGTGGGGTGCCCGTTGCCCGCGGTCGTGCCTTCGAGCCAGCGCGTTCCGATCCGGTCAAAATCATCGGCGTTGGGAAAAAACGTTTCGCCCTGGCCGGGAATCGTGAGCAGCTTCCCGGTGCGCGCGCTCAGGACAGAAGGAACCGTGAAGCCCGAAGAGTCGACGCAATTCACCAAGAAGAACCCGCGCTCCCCATCGTCCACGCGACAGCTCGACGCAAGCGCGATGAACCGAGTTGTGCCGCGCTCGGTGTCAACAATTCCGACGGCGCCGTTAGCGCCTCGGTACACCGCATAGCGATGCCCATCCGTCTGTAGGGCTTGCACCGACCTGACTACCGGATGCAGGTGACGGCTCGCCGCCGCACTCGTTTCAAAAGTGAGGCAAGAGATGCCGACAACCGCTGCGCCGGCTAACACGCTTCTGTACAGCCATGGAAAATGTATTCGCACTCTGCCTCTGGTAACCGATCGACCAACTGCGAGTTGCGGCTTCACCCGTGCCCTGCATTACACGCGGAGACCCACAAGCTGATCGTTGGCGTCCACCAACGGCACGCTGGGTGACGGCTGAAGCCGCGATGGTTTGCTCTTGAGAGGGAGGCGGGACCTGCGAAACGCCGTCGCGAAGTGCTCTCTCTTTGGCCGCGGCCAGCGCAACCGCCCCAGGACCCGAAGCCGGCTCAAGTGCGTCCACGGATTTTGCTGCCGACTTGGAGCCCAGGTTTGCCAAACAAGACTGGACGTAAGAATCGCCGACCAGCTCCGACTGCACGGGCGCTACGTTGACGAAAGGAAAGCCTGAGTGCGTCCACTGGTGCAACAAACCGAACGCAGATTCGGAATCACGATTGGATAGGACCCCGCTCTTGGGCAACGCTTCCACGTCGTCTAGCACCGTGTCGGCATACTGCTGCGCCCATGGCGCGAGTTGCGTGTACCAGTCCGCGAAGCGGCTTGTAGCGCTGTCCGCATCTGACGCGCGAACGGAATTGTCTCCACTTGCTGCTACGGCGCCGACCAGCGTTCTGAAAGTCGTCTGGCGTTCACTTGTGAAACCAGCTTCGGCCGCCAGCGCCTTTCCCAGGAACCTGGAAGACCCGGCCGAAAGCGCGATGAGGCCTCCGAGCGCTCCAGCCGTCCGCGTCAACAGGTCTCTTCTGTTGAGAATCATGCGAGTCCCGGCGGTGTCCGTTACCGCCGAGCGGACACTAACCGACTCGGATTTTGGCTGTCGAGTACTCCAGGATCGTGGAGCGTGTTACCAGCGCAATTAAATAAAGGTCAGCGCATATCTCCAGACACCTCGCTCGAACCGTGCCTCCCGAAGGTCGGTAAGCCCGCACAACGGCCGCGCAGGCGGAGCTGAAGCTCGGACGGTCGCGGTACCGCGACCTCACCGATGTCTCAAAGCAGACGTTGGTACGGCCTAGCCGTGTCGCGTGGGAGACGTGCGAACGTGATCCGCGGCGGACCGTAACCTCGCGCATCGGGATCTTCGGTTGATACAGACAGCTGCCCGATGGGCTTCGGTCTAGGCCTCGGGGTCGAGGTTCACTAGCTCGCGAGCGGACGGCGCGACGCCCCCTCGGCAGCCCGCCGCGCGGCTCGGGCTGCGCGCACCGCGCGCTTGCGGCCGCCGTCGCGCAGGCCGTAGTAGAGCCTCTGCACGTCGGCGAACACGATCTCGGATGCCTCCTGCGACTGCTCGCGCGTGGGGTTCTCCACCTGCTCGAAGCGCACCGGGTCCCCGAATTGCACGGTGACCTTCGGGAACTGGAGCTTCTTCCAGTTGCGCGCGCCCTGTGAGCCAAAGATCGCGACCGGCACCACGGGCACGCCGGTCTCGAGCGCGAGGCGGCCCACACCCGGCCGCGCCTCACCGAGCTCGCCGCTGCGTGAGCGGCCGCCCTCGAGGTACATGAGCACCATGTCGCCGCGCCCGAGGATCGTGTGGGCGGTCTTGAACGCCTCCTCGTCGCGGCGGCCGCGGAGCACGGGGAAGACGCCGCCGTGCGTGTAGATGAACTGCATCGGCCGCGCGAAGAGTTGCGACTTCGCCATGAACTGCACCTTGCGGCGCAGGTAGGCCGCCACGAAGAAGTGGTCGAGGAACGAGAAGTGGTTGGGCGCGAGCAGCACGGGGCCCTCGCTCGGCACCTTCTGCGAGTCGATGCAACGGCCGCGATAGAGGATCCCGATGTAGGGCACGAGCAGCAGCCGCACGAAGTCGTACACCCAGTCCGGGCGGCGCGTGCGCGCGCGCTCGTGGAAACGCGTGAAATGCTCCGCCGGCCGCGGATCCTTGTAGACCTGCTCCTTCACCCTTGCCCCTCTTACCCGTTGCGCGGCACCTTGTTACTCCCCCGCCGCCCAGCCGCGCGACCTCGACACCGCCCGGTGCCAGCCGTCGAGCAGCTCCTGGCGCTCGTCCGTCGACATCGTGGGCTCATAGCGAGCGGCCTCGCGCCACATGTCGCGCGTATCTGACTCACTCCACAGCTCGGTGGCCACCCCCGCGAGGTAGGCAGCGCCGAGCGCTGTGGTCTCGGACACCTCCGGCACCACCACCGGCACGCCGAGGATGTCCGCCTGGAACTTCATGAGCCAGGCGTTCACGGCGGCGCCGCCGTCCGCGCGCAGCTCCTCCAGGCGCTTGCCGGACGCTGACTCGCAGGCCCGCACCGCGTCCGCGCTCTGGTAGGCGATCGACTCGAGGGCGGCCCGCGCGAGGTGCGCGCGCCCGTTGCCGCGCGTGAGCCCCACGATCGTCCCGCGCGCGTATGGGTCCCAGTACGGCGAGCCGAGGCCAGTAAGAGCGGGCACGAAGTACACCCCGTCGTTGGAGTCGGTGGAGCGCGCGAGCTCCTCGGTCTCGTCGGCCACGCGGATGATGCCGAGGCCGTCGCGCAGCCACTGCACGGCCGCGCCGGTGACGAACACGCTCGCCTCGATCGCGTAGTCCACGCGGCCGCGCACGCCCCACGCCACCGTGGTCACGAGCCCCTCGTGCGGCTCGGGCGCCTCGGTGCCCGCGTTCTGCAGCACGAAGCTTCCCGTGCCGTATGTGTTCTTTCCCTCGCCGTCGGAGAGACAGGCCTGGCCGTACAGCGCCGCCTGCTGGTCACCCGCGATTCCCGCCACGGGCACGCTCCCGCCGAACTCGCTCGTCTCCCCATACACGTGCGCGCTCGGGCACGGCCGCGGCAGCGACTCCGGTTGCACGCCGAGCAGCTCGCACAGCTCGCCGTCCCAGTCGAGCCTGTGGATGTCGAAGAGCATCGTGCGCGACGCGTTCGAGTAGTCGGTCACGTGCTCGCCGGTGAGCTTGTGCAGCAGCCACGAGTCGATGGTGCCGAAGGCGGCGCGCGCCGGGTCCACGCCGCCCTCCTTGATCAGCCACTCGATCTTCGTGCCGGAGAAGTACGGGTCGATCACGAGTCCCGTGCGCTCACGCACCAGCTGCTCGTGGCCATGCTCGCGCAGCTCGTCGCAGCGCGCCGCCGTGCGGCGGTCCTGCCACACGAGCGCGCGGTGGAGCGGCTCGCCCGTGCCCCGGTCCCACGCCACCACGGTCTCGCGCTGGTTCGTGATGCCGATGCCCTTGAGGTCGGTGCCGCTCACGCCGGCGGCGTCGAGCGCGTCGCGCGCGACCGCGCGCGTCACGTCCCAGATCTCGCCCGCGTCGTGCTCCACCCAGCCCGGCCGCGGGAAGTGCTGCTGGAACTCGCGCTGCGCGCGCCCGCGCACGTGGCCGTTCTCGTCGAAGACGATGCAGGTGGTGCCGCTCGTGCCCTGGTCGATGGCGAGGATCACCGGCGGGAAACGTATACGCGGGCGATGTCCAGCAGTTGCCGGCCGCGGTGGGCGAAGCCGCCAAATGTGCGGCCAGTCGCGCGGTGCTCAAGCGGGAGCTCGATCTCGGTGATCGTGAGGCCGGCGCGCGCGGCGTCGATGTTCATGGCGGTCTCCATCCCGAATCCGGGAGCGAACGGCAGCACCGACCGCAAAGCCTGCGGCGTGAGCGCGCGCTGGCCGGACAGCGGCGCCTCGAGTGTGATGCCCGCTCGCTTCTCCACCACCCAGCGCGAGCTCTTCAGCGCGATGCCGAAGCCGCCGCCCAGGCGGCGGGCGAACTTCGCGATCGCGACGTCTGAGTCGCCGATCAGTCCGGGGAGCGCCGCGGCCGACCCGCCGAGATCGCCGTCGCACAGCAGCACCACGCCCGGATCGCCCTCCAGCGCCCGCTCAGCCGCGGGCGTGTTCGCCCCGCCCTTCCCGATGTCGCGCTCCGAGCGCACCACCTCCGCGCCCGCCTCGCGAGCGATCTCCGGCGTGCGGTCCGTCGACCCGTCGTCGGCCACGATCACCCGCGCGCGCGGGAAGGCCGACAGCAGCGCCGCCAGCGTGCCCCCCAGCCGCTCCTCCTCGTTGTGAGCGGCCACCACGATCGCGATTTCCGCTGGCACGGACGGGTATCGTGCCGCAAACCCGCGGACAGGAGGACTTCAGGTGCCAGACGTCGAGGCCCACATCACGGGCACGGTGTGGAAGATCGAGTGCGAGGTGGGGCAGTCAGTGGAGGAGGGCGACACGCTCGTGATCCTCGAGTCGATGAAGATGGAGATGCCGGTCGAGGCGGAGGACGAGGGCACCGTGAAGGAGATCCGCTGCGAGGAGGGCCAGTCGGTGTCGGAGGGCGACACGCTGGTGGTTCTTGAGTAGCTCGGCCGTGCAGGAACTCGCGTCGGGCAAGCTGCTGCTCGACGAGCCGGCGCCGCATGTCACGCGCCTGAAGATCTCGAACCCGGCCAAGCGCGGGGCGCTCGACCACGAGATCCTCGACACGCTTGCCGAGACCGTCCGCGGCCTCGACGCCCGCTGCCTGCTGCTCACAGGCGACGGCAACATGTTCTCCGCCGGCTACGACATCGGCAACCTCGAGGACCAGAACTTCGAGGAGCGCGCGGAGGCGCTCGTCGCGCACCCGTTCCACGACGCGCTGGAGGCACTCGAGGCATACGAGTATCCGGTGGTCGCGGCGCTGAACGGACACGCGATCGGCGGCGGCCTCGAGGTGGCGTTGACATGCGACATCCGGGTGGCCGCGCGCGGGATCAAGGTGGGCATGCCGCCCGCGCGGCTCGGGCTCATCTACTCGCACACGGGGCTGCGCAAGTTCATCGAGGTGTGCGGCGTGGCGAACACCGCGGAGCTCTTCTACGTCGGGCGCAACGTGGACGCGGACCGCGCCGCGCGCATGGGACTCGTCAACCAGGTGGTGGAGCGGGACGAGCTGATGACGGTGGCGCTGGACCTCTCAGCCGAGATAGCCCGCAACGCACCGCTCTCCCTGAAGGGCAACAAGAGCGCGATGCGCACCCTGCGCGCGCATGGAGCCGCGCTGCCCGAGGACGTGGAGCGCGAGCTGGTGGAGCTGCGCGAGTCGTGCTTCCGCAGCGAGGACTTCCGCGAGGGCGTGAAGTCGTTTGCCGAGAAGCGCCCGCCGGAGTGGCGGGGCCGCTGACCGCCTAGCCGTCCGACCTCCCCCATACCTTGGCGGCAACCGTCGCCGCTCAATGGGAGGTTCAGCTTGCCGCCGCTGATCACGTACGAGGAAGCTCTTGCCCTCGGGGAGATCGAGGACCACGATGAGATCCTCGCGCTGGTGGACCGCGCGTTCGAGGCGCGCATGGAGCGCTTCGGCGACTCGACGGATCTCTGCTCGCTCGTGAATGCGAAGTCCGGCGGCTGTGCCGAGGACTGCGGCTTCTGCGCGCAGTCGAAGTACGCGGACGCGGACACGCCGATGCACGCGATGATGAGCCCGGAGCAGATCCTCGAACACGCGAAGGCGGCAGAGGCGGCGGGCGCGCACCGCTTCTGCATGGTCACGCAGGGCCAGGGGCTCTCGAAGCGCGACTTCGAGAACATCCTCGCGGGCGCGAAGCTGGTGGCCGAGCAGACCAACCTCAAGCGCTGCGCGTCGATCGGGCACATGTCTGTCGCGCGCGCGAAGGCGCTCAAAGAGGCAGGCATCCAGCGCGTGCACCACAACGTGGAGACGGCGGAGTCGTACTACGACGAGGTGTCCACGACCGTGAAGTACGACGGGCGCATCCGCACGATCGAGGCTGTGAAGGAGGCGGGGCTCGAGACGTGCGTAGGCGGGATCTTGAATCTCGGCGAGTCGCGCGAGCAGCGGGCGGAGATGGCGTTCCAGCTCGCGTCGATCAACCCCACGTCGGTGCCGATCAACCTGCTCAACCCGCGTCCCGGCACCAAGTTCGGCGACCGCAAATTCATGGATCCGTGGGAGGCGGTCAAGTGGATCGCGATCTTCCGCCTGATCCTCCCCGAGGCGCTCTTCCGGCTCTGCGGCGGCCGGATCGAGAACCTCGGCGAGCTGCAGCCGCTCGCGGTGAAGGCCGGGCTGAACGGCGTGATGATGGGCAACTTCCTCACCACGCTCGGCGCCGAGCCGGAGGACGACCGCGCGATGTTCGAGGAGCTCGGGCTGAACACCGCGGCGCAGCCCGACAACGGCTCGAATCCGCGGCCAGACAACCGCGACGGCTGGCTTTCCGGTGAGACGCCCGGCACGCCGATCGACCGGCTGATCAGAAGCCAGTCCGAGGCAAACTTCTGGGATCCGTCCACCCAGCTGCGGCACCGCAAGAAGAGCTCGGTGCCGCCGCGGCCGGACGGCGCGCCCAACCGCGCGCGGGCCCTTCAAGTCGTGCAGGTTCCAGCGGGGGAGGAGGCGGCATGACGGACATAAACGAACGGCTCGATGACCTTCGCCAGCGCGGGCTCTACCGGCGCATGCGGCTCGTCTCGGGGCCGCAGGGGCCACGCGTGCTCCTCGACGGCAAGCCGGTGCTGCTGCTGTGCTCGAACAACTACCTCGGGCTCGCCGATCACCCGCGCGTGCGCGAGGCGGCCGCCGAGGCGGCCATGCGCTACGGGGTTGGCGCCGGGGCGTCGCGGCTCGTGTCGGGGAACATGACGGTGCACCGGCGGCTCGAGTCGGAGCTGTCGGAGTTCAAGCGTAGCCAGGCCTGCCTGCTCTTCGGCTCGGGCTACCTGGCAAACGCGGGCATCGTCTCGACGCTCGCGCGCGAGGGCGATGTGGTGCTCTCCGATTCGCTCAACCACGCGAGCATCGTGGACGGCTGCCGTCTCGCCGGCGCGCGCACCTTCGTGTACGAACACTGCGACCTCGACCACCTCGAATACGGCCTGCGGGAGGCGGCCGGACGCGCGGCGCTGATCGTCACGGACGGAGTGTTCTCCATGGATGGCGACGTCGCGCCGCTGCCCGAGATCGTGGAGCTCGCGCGCCGCTACGACACACGCGTAATGGTCGACGAGGCGCACGGCACCGGCGCGCTCGGCCCCGGCGGGCGCGGAGCGGTGGCGGCAGCCGGACTCGAGGACGAGGTGGACGTGGTGGTCGGCACGCTCGGCAAGTCGCTCGGCTCCTACGGCGCGTTCGTGTGCTGCGACGCGGACATGGCCGAGTACCTCGTCAACACCGCGCGCACGCTGATCTTCTCGACGGCTCTGCCGCCGCCGGCGGTGGCGGGAGCGCTCGCGGCGCTCGACCTGCTGCGCTCCTCGCCCGAGCGGGTGGACAAGCTGCAGCGCAACGCGCGCGTGCTGCGGGACTCCCTGCGCGACGAGGGCCTCGACTGCGGCGACTCGGAGACGCAGATCGTGCCGCTCGTGGTGGGCGGCGCGTCCGCTGCGATGGCGGCGTGCGAGAAGGCGCTCAAGAAGGGCGTGTTCGCGCAGGCGATCCGGCCGCCGACCGTGCCCGAGGGCACCTCGCGGCTGCGGCTCGCGGTGATGGCTTCGCACACGAGCGCCGAGCTGCGGCAGGCTGCGAAAGTGCTCGCCGCGGTGGTGCCGGCGCAGCCGCAGGTGCCGCGCGAGCCGCGTCCGGTCGAGGCAGCGCCGCGCGTATATGACGGCCTCGCCGAGGCCGCGTAAGTAACACTCCAGTAGATGCGAGGCGTATTCGTCGCCGGTACCGACACCGGCGTTGGAAAGACGATCCTGGCCGCCGCCATCTGCGCGGGGCTGGTTGCGCGCGGCGAGAAGGTGGCTGCGTTCAAGCCCGCTGTGACGGGGCTCGACGACGAGCCTCCCGAGGGCTGGGCGCGCGACCACGACCTGCTCGCGTCCGTGGCGAATGCCGGCCAGTCGGAGGAGGACGTGTCGCCTCACCGCTACGGGCCGCCCGTCTCGCCGCATTACGCGTCGGAGATGGCGGGCGACAACATCGAGCCGAACGAGCTGCTCGCGAAGGCGCGCAACGCGGCCGACCACGCGGACGCGCTGGTGTGTGAGGGCGTCGGCGGACTGCTCGTCCCGATCACCCCCGGCTACCTGGTGCGCGACCTCGCGCTCGACCTCGCCGTGCCCGTTGTGCTCGCGGCGCGCCCGTCGCTCGGGTCGATCAACCACACGCTGCTCACGCTCGAGGCGGCGCGCACCGCCGGGCTAGACGTCCGCGGCGTCGTGATGACGCCCTGGCCCGACCCGCCCGACGGCGTGGCCGAGTCCAACCGCAAGACGGTCGAGCTGATCGGGAACATCCCGGTGACGTGCATGCCGCACATCACGCGTGACGAACTAGCCGAGGCGGGCGGCCGCCTGCCGCTCGACGACTGGCTGCACCTCGACGAAGGCCCGCACGCCGCCTAGGCGGGGGCGGGCTCGCGCGCGCCCTCGGCGGGCACTGGCTCCTGCTCGAGCTGCTCGAGGCCGAGCCCTTCGGGCGCGTGCAGCGCGAGCATCATCGGCTCCACATCGGGAGCGCCGCGGGGATCGAGGAGGGAGACGACGACCATCGTGACGAAGGCGATCGGTACCGACACGACAGCGGGCTGACTCAGCAGCGCCCCCACTGCCCCGCCAACGTTCTCTCCCGCGATCAGTCCGGCGAAGATCCCGCCGGTGGCCACGGTGGTGCCGGCGATCATGCCGCTGGCCGCGCCGCGCGCGGTGAGCCGGTGCCACCAGATGCCGAGCAGGAACATCGGGCAGAAGCTGCTCGCGGCGATTGCGAACGCCCAGCCCACGAGCACGCCGATGTCGAGGTTGCCCGCGGCGAGCGCCAGCAGCATGGGCACCACTATCCCCGCTCCCGCCGACGCCCGGAAACGCAGCCGGCGCGCATGCGTGCCGCCACCGCCGCGCGGGCGCAGCCGCCCCCATACGTCGTACGAGAGCGTGCCGGCGATCGACACGAGCAGCCCCGACGCCGTGGACAGGAAGGCGGCAAACGCGCCCGCCGCAGTGAGCGCGGACAGCAGGTTGCCGGGCACTCCCGGCCACGCGAGGTGCGGCAGTCGCAGCACCACGGAGTCGGTATCACCCGTGATGTACAGGGCCGGAGCGAGCACCCGCCCGAGCAGTCCGTACACCGTCGGGAAGAGATAGAAGATGCCGAGCAGGCCGAGCACTCGGACGGTGGTGCGGCGAGCGGCGGGCCCGTCCGGATTCGTGTAGAAGCGGACGAGGATGTGCGGGAGCCCCATCGTGCCGAGCACCGTCGCGATCAGCAGCGAGTAGACGAACAGCGGGCCGTCGCGCCCGCCATGCCCGACCGGCCGCGCCCACACCACGCCCGGGCCGCGCTGCGCGCCGTCACCCAGCGGCACCGCCGCGCCGGCGGGCAGGACGAACCGCCCGGCCGGCAGCCTGACCTTCTCCCCCGCGCGCGCCCTGTGGGGCACGCCCGCGGCGCGGTACGCCGCGGCGCGCTGGAACGTGACCGTCTTGGGCGAGTCGAGCTTCACCGCCAAGCCCGACGCGGGAGCGCGCGGCACGTCCGAGCCGAACAGCGCGGAGCGGTGCGGGAGTCCGCCCAGATAGATGAGCAGCAGGCACGCCGGCAGCGCGATTGCGAACGTCTTGATCCAGAACTGCACCGCCTGCACGTACGTGATCCCGCGCATCCCGCCGAGGCCGACGTTGATCGCCACGATCGCGCCCACCACCACCACGCCCACCCAGTACGGAGCGCCGATCACCTCGCCGAGCGTGATCCCGGCTCCCTTCAGCTGAGGCACGAGATAGAAGCCGGCGATGCCGAGCACGATCGCCGCTGCGAGCAGGCGCATGCGCGGGCTCCCGAGCCGCGCCTCGACGAAGTCCGAGATCGTGAACGAGCCGAAGCGCCGCAGCGGCGCTGCGACGAAGAGCAGCAGCGTGAGGTAGCCGGCCGTGAACCCCACCGACAGCCAGATGGCGTCCATGCCGAGCTTCATCGCCAGCCCCGCGATACCGAGGAAGCTCGCCGCCGACAGGTACTCGCCCGACACTGCCGCGGCGTTCCACCACGGCGTGATCGCGCGCGAGGCCACGAACAGGTCGGACGTGGTGCGCGCGAAGCGCACCGCCCAGGTGCCGAGGCCGAGCGTGCCGCCGGTGACGACGATCACCGCGATCAGGGCGATCATCGGCCCACCAAATCCCTGAACGCCTCATCGAGCGCGTTTGCCCGCCGCTGGTAGATGAGCCCCAGTCCGACGAACAGCGGGAATAGCGGCACCGCCACGAGCCAGATCGGCAGCGGCACGCCGAAGAGCGACACGTGCCGCAGCGTCGGGACCAGGTAAAGGAGCAGCGGCAGCGAGCCCAGGATGCCGGCGAACGCAACTAGCGCGAGCAGCGAGAGAGCGAGCTGCGCACGCACGAGCCGCCGCAGATAGACGCCGCCGTGGGCGGTGGCCTCGGCCAGCTCGTCGCGCGGCGTGCGGCGGCGCCCCGGGGTGGAGGGGCTCACCGCCCGTGCCTCACAGGCGCAGCCTCCGGCGCAGCTCCGCCACCTCGCGGCGCGCCACCGGCACCTCGCGGTCACCTGGGAAGAGCAGCGTGGCGGTGCCGTTGAGCTGCGGGCGGATCTCGGTCGCCCGCCGCAGGTTCACGACGTACTGGCGATGCACGCGCACGAAGCCGAACGGCTCCCAGCGGCGCGCGATCTCGGCGAGGCTTCCGCGCATGAGGTAGCGGCCATCGGCGGTGACCACGCGCACGTAGTCGCCGCTCGCGCACAGGTAGAGAATCGAGGAGCGGCTCACGAGCCGGGTGGTGCCGGCCGCGAGGCTGTCCACCGGCACGATCTCGTCCTCGTCCTCGGCAGCAGCGGCAGGGACGGCTGCGCCGCTCGATTGCGCGGCCACAACGGGCTCCAGCTCGTGCACCTCAATCGAGCTCACCGCGCTCACGCGCTCCACCGCCTCGTCGAGCCGCTTTCTGCTCACCGGCTTCACCAGGTAATCCACCGCGCGCAGCTCGAACGCCTGCACCGCGGCATCCTCATACGCGCTCACGAACACGATCGCCGGCGGGCTGGCGAAGCGCCGCAGGATCTGCGCGAGCTCTAGCCCGTCGAGGTCCGGCATGCGCACGTCTATGAAGAGGCCGTGGTAGTCCTCGGTCGAGTCGTTGAGACGGCGGAGCGCCTCGCTTCCGCTGGTGGCCGAGTCCACCCGGCCCACCGAGTCGGACGCCCGCAGCATGCGCACGAGGTCGTTCAGCGCGGGCGCCTCGTCGTCCACGGCGAGGAAGCGAAGGCCGGCGGTCACGCGGCGCGCACCCCCGCGCGGAACTTCGGAATCGTCATCACCACAGTCGTGCCGGATCCTGGCGACGACTCGAGCTCGAGACCGTAGCCCTCGCCGAACGCGCCCCGCAGCCGCCCGTGCACGTTCGACAACCCGATGCCGTGACTCGAGCCGTTGAGCGCGGCGCGCGCCTGAGCCTCGTCCATCCCCACACCGTCGTCGATCACACGCACCTCCGCGTCGCGGCCGAGGTCGTTCGCCACGATCTCGACCTTGCGCCTGCCGATGCTCTTCTCCACGCCGTGGCGAACGGCGTTCTCCACGAGCGGTTGTAGCGAAAGCACCGGCAGCACCGCCTGGAGCACCTCCGGCGCGACCTCCAGTCGGACGTCGAGCCGCTCGCCGAAGCGCGCCCGCTCTAGCCGCAGGTACTTCTCCACGTAACGCAGCTCCTCGGCGAGGGTGACGTACGGCCGGTCGCCCCGGAACGCGTAGCGGATGAACTCCGCGAACTCGGTGAGCAGCTCGCGCGCCTGCTCCGGATCGGCGTGGATCTCGCTCGCCACGGCAGCCAGCGCGTTGTAGATGAAGTGCGGCGAGATCTGGGCGCGCAGCGCGCGCAGCTCGGCCTCGGCAAGCCGCTCCTCCTGCGCGGCGAGCGCCGCAAGCGCGATCTGCGCGGACACAAGAGCGGCAGCCTCCTGTACCCCGCGCGTGTCCTCGGGCCGCAGCCGGCCGCCGTCGCGGTAGAGCGCTACGAGCGTTCCCACCGAGTTGTCCTGCACCGTCAGCGGCGCCACGATCGCGGCGCGCAGCGGGCAGCCCGGCTCGCCGCAGCGAAAGCGCGGCTGCACGTGCACCCGCCCGTCGCGGCCGTGATCCACGGCCAGCATGGTGCCGGGACCGTGGTGGTCGGCAGCGTCGCCGTCGAAGGCGAGCACCTTTGCGCCGTCGAGGAGGGCGATCGCCGGCGCCTGGGTCAGAGCGCGCAGGTGCGGCGCCGCCGGCGCCGCGCTCTCGGCAGAAAGTCCCTTGCGCAGATGCGGCAGCGTCGCCATAGCTTCGTGCAGCGCCGCCTGCATGGCCTGCTGCTCCGGGCTGAACACCCGGTGCGGTCCGCGCAGCAGTCGCAGGACTGCGAACAGGGAGGCCGCAATCGCGAACCCGATCAGCACTCCCAGCGCAACTCCCATCTACCTCACCTCCAATGCGCCACGATAGGCGCGCTGGCCGGTCAGCGGTTGCCGCTCGTCGTTCTTCTTACACCGCTTGTCGGTCGTTCGCGACCGTATGGCGATGCCCTCTTTGTAACAGGGTTTACAAGGCGTACTTTCGCACGTCAATCCGCTGCAATGGGGCAGCAGAGGAAGGGAGAGAGGCCTGATGGAATCAGCAACGATTCGCCAAGGCGATCCCACCGGCGGTTCGGACGCGCGCGTAACCCCGACGACCGGGGGCTTGTGGACGCCCGCGGATCCAGCACCGCTGGGTCTCGCCGGTTTCGCGATGACGACGTTCGTGCTGAGCATGTTCAACGCCAATCTCGTGAGCTCCGCCGGAGAGCCGGTGGTGCTCGGGCTTGCGCTCGCCTATGGCGGCATCGCGCAGCTTCTGGCGGGCATGTGGGAATTCCGGACCGGGAACACCTTCGGCGCTGTCGCGTTCACTTCGTACGGCGCCTTCTGGATCTCGTTCTGGGCGCTGGTGACGTTCTTCGTGAAGGGGATCCCAGCCGGAGATGCCGGCCACGCGATCGGCCTGTACCTGTGGGCGTGGGGCATCTTCACGACGTACATGTTCGTCGCGTCGCTGCGCACCACAGGCGCTGTGGCGCTCGTGTTCGCGCTGCTGGCAGTGACATACGTCCTGCTGGCGATCGGCGCATCCGGCGGGCACGAGACGGTGACCCACTGGGGCGGCTACATCGGCATCGCCACGGCGGCCGCCGCCTGGTACGCCTCGTTCGCCGCGGTTGTGAACCACACGTTCAGGCGCACGGTCCTGCCGACCGTGCCCCTGGCGGATCGCGCTGCCGCGCCAACCGCGAATCGGTAATCCAACCAGGACGCGAGCCGTGCCGCCCGGTGCGGCTCGCGTCCTTGACTCGCGGCCGGGATAGAAAGGACTGACACGTGACACAGGAAGCCACTGGCGCCGCCGAGGCGGTTGCCGAGATCGAAGTACTGGCCAAAGAGGGAAAGTCGTACCCCCCGCCCGATGAGTTCAAGGCGCAGGCCCTCGTCACGGACGACTCCATGTACCGCGCCGCCGAGGAGGACTTCGAGGGGTTCTGGCTCGACCAGGCCAAGGAGCTCGTGGAGTGGTTCAAGGAGCCGACCAAGTCGCTCGAATGGGACCCGCCGCACTGCACCTGGTTCGCCGATGGCGAGCTGAACATCTCTTACAACTGCCTCGACAAGCATGTCGAGGCCGGCCGCGGGGACAAGGTGGCCTACCACTTCGTTCCCGAGCCGATCGAGGAGGAGCCGCGGGCGATTACATTCGCCGAGCTGAAGGACGAGGTCTGCCGCTTCGCCAACGGGCTGAAGGAACTCGGTGTGAAGAAGGGCGACCGCGTCGGGATCTACATGGGCATGGTGCCCGAGCTGCCGATCGCGATGCTGGCCTGCTCGCGCATCGGCGCGCCGCACGTCGTGGTGTTCGGCGGCTTCTCAGCCGAGTCGCTCGGGGAGCGCATGAACTCCACCGGCGCGAGCGTGATGATCACGCAGGACGAGGCGAGGCGTAAGGGCGGGCTGATCCCGCTCAAGCACATCGCCGACCAGGCGGTCGAGCAGCACGCGCCGAGCATCGAGAAGATGGTCGTAGTGCGCCGCACGGGCGGGGACGTGCCGATGAAGGACGGTCGCGACCTCTGGTGGCACGACCTCGTGGAGGGCAAGTCCACCGAGTTTGAGCCCGAGCGCATGAACGCCGAGGACGTGCTGTACCTGCTTCACACCTCGGGCACGACGGCGAAGCCGAAGGCCGCTCAGCACACCACCGGCGGCTACCTCGCCTACGTGGCGTTCACGCACAAGTACGTCTTCGACATCCACGACGACGACGTGTGGTGGTGCGCGGCCGACGTGGGCTGGGTCACCGGCCACAGCTACATCGTCTACGGGCCGCTGAACAACGGCACGACCGGCGTCCTCTACGAGGGCGACCCGACCTACCCGGACGTGGACCGCCATTGGGCGATCATCGAGCAGTACAAGGTCACGCAGTACTACACGGCGCCGACGCTGATCCGGGCGTTCATCAAGTCCGGGCCGGAGCCGGTACAGAGGCACGACCTCAGCTCGCTCAAGCTGCTCGGGACGGTGGGCGAGCCGATCAACCCCGAGGCGTGGCTCTGGTACTGGCGCTACGTCGGCGGCGAGCGCTGCCCGGTGGTCGACACCTGGTGGCAGACGGAGACCGGCGGCATCCTCATCTCGGCGCTGCCCGGGGTGACGACCCTCAAGCCGGGCTCGGCCACGATGCCGCTGCCGGGCGTGAAGCCGGCGATCCTCGACGAGAAGGGCAAGGAAGTTCCTCAGGCTCAGGGCGGCTTCCTCGTGCTGAAGAAGCCGTGGCCGGGAATCTTCCGCACCCTGTGGGACGACGACGAGCGCTACGTGTCCAACTACTTCTCCAAGTACGGGCCGGACACGTACTTCGTGGGTGACGGCGCGCGGCAGGACGACGACGGCTACTACTGGCTGCTCGGTCGCATCGACGACGTGATGAACGTCTCGGGCCACCGGCTGTCCACGATCGAGCTCGAGTCGGCTCTCGTCGCGCACGAGGCGGTGGCAGAGGCGGCGGCGGCCGCGGCACCGGACGATTTGACGGGCCAGACCCCGCTCTGCTTCGTCATCTTGAAGTCGGGCTACGAGCCGTCGGATGAACTCGCGAAGGAGCTGCGCGAATGGGTGGGCGAGCAGATCGGCAAGATCGCGCGCCCGAAGGCGGTGATCTTCGGCGCAGACCTGCCGAAGACGCGTTCGGGCAAGATCATGCGCCGGCTGCTCAAGGACATCGCCGAGGGCAAGGAGCTCGGCGACACCACCACCCTCCGCGATCCCGACATCGTCGAGGAGCTCAAGGAACGCGCTGACGAGCTGCTGGGCCGCTCAGGGGCGAGCGCGTAGGGGCGTTGCGGCTAGCTAGGGCCGGGCGGCTTGGGGAGGCCGCCCGGCCTTGTGACGCGATGGGGCGCGCGCCCTAGTCCGTGGCGTAGTCCTCGCTGCCCATGATGTGCAGCGAGACGTAGGGCTCGTCGCCAACCACCCAGCTGTCATGGCCGGGCGGCACGTAGAAGAAGTCGCCCGGCCCCATGACCTTCTCCTCGCCGCCGTCCATGTGGACGGCCGCGCGGCCGCTGATGACGAGGCCGACGTGCTCGACCTGACAGAAGCCCTCGCCAACGTGCTCCGACCAGCGCCAGCCGGGCTCGTAGGTGGCACGCCCGAGCGTCATCGGGCCGACCTTGTAGACGTCGAAGCGACCGTGATCGAAGGTGCGGACCTCGCTTGGGTCGTCGAAGTTGATGAGTGTGAGGTCCATCGCGGCCTCTATGACGCGATTGGCCGCGCCCGGTTCTCCTCGCCCTCCGGCACGCGGCCGTCGCGGCCCACGTAGCCATCCTTCGCGCCGACACAGACGTAGACCGCGTCCTCGTCGCCGACGTTGCGGAGCTGGCGGACGGTGTGCGCGTCGACTCTTGCCAGGCCGCCGGGGCCGAGGGTGAAGCGCTCCTCGTCGTTGAAGACGAACTCGAGCTGGCCGCGGTGGACGAAGTAGAGCTCCTCCTGCTCGTCGTGGAAGTGGCGGCCGGATTCGATGCCGGGCGGGATCACGACGGCGTTGATTCCGAATGCGGTCACACCCAGCGCGGGGCGGATCTTGCGGAAGCCGGGGCCGTCGCCCAGGTCGTCGAGGGTGCCGACGGCGTAGCCGTTGCCGGTGGTGATGTCGCTCACGGCGGTGCTCCTTTGGCTTGTGGGTTGCTTGATGCTACTCGCTGCAGGCGTACGATGCTGTGTTGGATGAGCGATAAGGAGCAGCGTGAGCCGCGTCGCCGGCGCCGCGTCTTCCTCGGCGGGCTCGGCCGGATGGTCCGGCCGCCCATGACGACCCCTCAGTGGAAGGACGCGGTCCGGGAGGACGAGGCGCGCGGGCGTGAGAAGAAGCAACCGGACGACCCGCGGGAGCAATAACGACACATCGGATCTGCGCCACGCCGACGTGGTCGATCCAACCCGTCACTACGGCGGGTTAGATCAACCACGTCCGCCGAACGGCCTACGCCCTGCTCGCCTGGGACTTCCGCTCCCGCTCCGCCTCCCGCAGCTCGACGCGGCGGATCTTGCCCGTCAGCGTCTTCGGCAGGTCGCCGACGAATTCGATCTCGCGCGGGTAGGCGTACGCGGAATGGCGCTCGCGTACGTGCTTCTTGATCTCGTCCGCCAATTCGTCGGACGCCGAATGCCCCTCGTTCAGCACGATGAACGCCTTCACGATCGTGCCGCGCTTCTCGTCCGGTGACGCGACCGCGGCCGCCTCCAGCACCGCCGGGTGCTCCACGCACGCCGACTCCACCTCGAACGGCCCGATCCGGTACCCGGCCGAGATGATCACGTCGTCCGCGCGGCCGGCGTACCAGTAGTAGCCGTCCTCATCCATCTGGGCGGCGTCCTTGCTGTGGAACCACTCGCCGTCGAACACCTCGCGGGTGTCCTCGGGCCGGTTCCAATAGCCGAGCGGGTAGTGCGGGTTCGAGCGCGCCCGCAGGCAGATCTCGCCGCGCTCGCCGGCCGGAAGCGGCTGCTCGTCCTCGTCGAGAATCGCCACGTCCCAGCCCGGCAGCGGCAGCCCCATCGACCCCTCTCTCACCTCCACAGAAGGGAAGTTGCCGCACAGCGGATAGCTCTCCGTCAGCCCGTAGTAGTCGAGCACGGTGAGCCCGTACTGCTCGCGGAACCAGTGGATCACCTCGGGGTTCAACGGCTCGCCCGCCGAGCACACAACCCGCATCTGATCCAGCGGAAAGCGCGAGCCGGCGTTCGAAACGGCCCGCATAGAGCGCAGAGCCGTCGGCGTGGTGAACATGTTCTGCACGCCGTGCTTTGAGAGCTGCCGCAGCTGCTCCTCCGGGTCGAACCCTCCCTTGCGCGCGTACACGAACTGCACGCACCCGTAGCGCCACGGCCCGAGCAGCGGGCAGATCCCCGCGGCCCACGCCCACTCGCCCGAGCCGTGGAAGAGCTCGCCCTCCTGCACGTCGTGGCAGAACTCGAACTCCTCGTGCGCGAGCAGGTACCGGTGCGCGTGGAGGATGCCCTTCGCCATCCCTGTCGTGCCGGAGGAGTAGTAGAGCTGGGCGGGGTCGTCGGCCCGTGTGTCCACCATGGCGAACGAGTCCGACGCCTGTTGCAACGCTTCGGACAGATCGATGTCGCCCGACTCGGACTGGCCGTCCAAGACGAAGATCACCTCGGCAAGCCCGTCCGGGATGCGATGGCGGTTCGCCGAGTCGGTCACCAACACCTTCGCCTGGGAGTCCCGCAGCCGGTGCTCGATGCCCTCGTCGCCGTACAAGACGGACATCGACAAGAGAATCGCGCCGGCCTTGTAGGTGCCGAGGAAGACGGCGGCGGTCTCAGGCAACGACGGCAGCAGCGTGGCCACGCGGTCGCCGCGCTCGACTCCATGCGCGCCAAGAACGTTGGCGAACTTGTTGGAGAGCGACTGCAGCTCGCCGAACGTCACGCGGCGCTCTGTACCGCGCCAGTCCTCCCAGATCATCGCGAGGCGGTCTGCAGGATGCTTGTCGCATACGTCGGCGGCGATGTTGTAACGCTCCGGAACCTCCCACCGATGTTGTGCACGCATCTCCTCGTAGGTCCCGAGCCGATACTTTCTGTAGCCCATCGCTCCTCCTCTCCGGCACCGGAGCGGGAGGTTTGTCCGCAGCCCCGGTTGGACATCGCGCTGGATGGATCCTCGCACCTTTCTTCCACCCCACCGAGTACCCGTGGCCGCGCTCCCCGAGGTCGGCGCAGCGGCGCCCGTGGCCTCGCCGCTCGGCGAGGTGCGCGGTCCGGCGGTGGTGGCCTTCCTCAGGCACGTGGGCTGCCCCTTCGCGGAGGCGACGATGCGCGCGCTGTCCGAGCACGCACTCGAGCACGAGGACATCGACTGGATCGCGGTGAGCCACGCGCCGCTCGAGGCCACAGACCGCTGGTGCGCCGCCGTTGGAGCGAGCCATCGCGTGCGGCTCGTGATCGACGAGGAGCGCGCGGCGTACGGTGCCTGGGGGCTCGGCCGAAGCAGTCTCGTCCACTTCGCCGGCAGGCGCTCGCTCACGGCGGTCGCGCGGCTCGCCCGCGAGGGCATCCGCAACCGTCATCCGGCCGGCACCCGCTGGCAGCGCGCGGGCACCTTCGGCGTGGACCGAAACGGCACGATCGTCTGGCACCATATCCCCACGCACGCGGGCGCACTGCCAGACCTCGACGCGGCTGCGAACGCGGTCCGCTAGCCGCCTCTTTCCGACCACCGCACGAGTTACCTTCCGGCTCCAGTGAGCCTCGCCGACGACGATCGCCTCTACCTCTGGCATCCCTTCACCCAGCAGCGGATCTGGGAGAACGAGGAGCCGCTGATCGTGCAGCGCGCCGAGGGCACCGACCTGATCGACACCAACGGCCGCCGCTACATCGACGGCGTGTCGTCGCTGTGGTGCAACGTCCATGGCCACCGCCACCCGCACATCGACGAGGCGGTGAAGGCCCAGCTCGAAACGGTCGCGCACAGCACCATGCTCGGCCTCTCCCACCCACCGGCCATTCAGCTCGCGCGGCGGCTGGTGGAGATCACGCCGCCCGGCCTCACGCGCGTCTTCTACTCGGACAGCGGCTCCACGGCCACGGAGATCGCGCTCAAGATGGCGTTCCAGTACTGGCAGCAGCAGGGCGGCGAGCATCGGCGCAAGACGCGGTTCGTCTCGCTGCGCGACTCCTACCACGGGGACACGATCGGCTCGGTGTCGGTCGGCGGGATCGACCTCTTCCACTCGATGTACCGTCCGCTTCTCTTCGACACGTACAAGGCCGAGCCGGGCGACCCATCGCACATGGAGCTGATCCTCGAGGAGCATCCCGGCGAGATCGCGGCCGTGATCATGGAGCCGCTCGTGCAGGGCGCCGCGGGGATGATCATGCACCCCGAGGGCTATCTGCGCGAGGTGCGCGAGCTGTGCGACCGCCATGGCGTGTTGCTCATCTGCGACGAGGTGGCGGTGGGCTTCGGCCGCACCGGCCGGATGTTCGCGTGCGAGCACGAGGACGTGGCGCCGGACCTCATGTGCGTGGCGAAGGGCATCACCGGCGGCTACCTCCCGCTGGCGGCCACGCTCGCGAGCGAACGGATCTACCAGGGCTTCCTTGGTGAGCACGAGGACTTCCGCACGTTCTTCCACGGCCACACGTACACGGGCAACCCGCTCGCCTGCGCGGCGGCGATCGCCTCGCTCGACGTGTTCCGGGAGGAGCGCACGCTCGAGCGCCTCCAGCCGAAGATCGAGCTCCTCGAGCGGCTGCTCGAGCCGGTGGCCGAGCTGCCGATGGTGGCCGAGGTGCGACAGCGCGGCTTCATGGTCGGAATCGAGCTGGGCGGCTACCCGTTGGAGGCGCAGATGGGCCACAGGGTCACTCTCGAGGCGCGCCGGCGCGGAGCGATCGTGCGCCCGCTCGGCGACGTGGTGGTGCTCATGCCGCCGCTCGCCATCGCGGAGGCAGAGCTCGAGCGGCTGGTCGTGATCGTCTGGGAGGCGATTGTGGCCGCCACAGAAGAGCGTGAACTGGCAGCCGCCTAGCTCAAGGGAGATACTCACCGTCATGGACGAGCGGATCGAGCTCGTGCGGTGCGCCTACCAGACGTTCAACGAAGGCGATGTGGACTACTCCCTCTTTCACCCGGAGCTCTGCATCGTCCAGACCTCGAGCCTCGTGGGAACGGCGGGCACGTTCATGGGGCACGAGGGGCTGCGCCGCTCAGCCGAGCAACTGCGGGAGGGCTTCGACGAGCTGCGCTTCGAGCCGGAGGAGTACACCGAGCTCGAGGACGGCAGGCTGCTCGTGCACTGCCGCTTCGTCGGCCGCGGCGCGCGCAGCGGCATACAGCTCGACGCCGACGGCTGGCACATCGTGAGCTTCCGCGACGGCCTCCTGTCGCGGATGGAGATCTACCCGAGCAGACGCAGGGCGCTCGCCGCCGCCGCGGCTCAGCCGTCGTAGGGCGAGAAGTCCTTTTTGCGGGCGCCGCAGACGGGACAGAACCAGTCGCTCGGGATGTCCTCGAACGGAGTTCCGGGCGGCACACCGCCGTCCGGGTCGCCCTCCGCGGGGTCATAGATGAATCCGCACGACTCGCAGATCCAGAGTTGCTGAGTGGCTGCTTCCACGACCCGGGCAGGTTAGCGAGAGTAGGCTGCCGCCGATGTCAGAGACCGACCGCCGGATCGAGCGCGCCCCGCATCACGGCGAGGAGCTGAACACGGGCGAGGTGACGAAGGCGCGCGAGGCGGCATCCGTGATCGTGCTGCGCGACAGCACCGACGGGCCGGAGGTCCTCCTCGTCCAGCGCAACCCGGCGCAGCGCTTCATGGGAGGCGCGTGGGTGTTCCCCGGCGGCGCCGTGCACGAGGACGAGGGCGATCCCGCGGAGGCCGGCCGGCGCGAGCTCGAGGAGGAGGCCGGGCTGCCGCTGCCGGACACTCGCGGTTTCGTCCCGTTCTCCCGCTGGATCACGCCGGAGGAGGCGAAGATCCGCTTCGACACCTACTTCTTCGTCGCCGAGGCGCCCGCGGACGCCGACCCGCGCTGCGACGGCGAGGAGTGCGTCGACCTGCGCTGGATGCGGCCGGCGGACGCGCTCGCCGCCTACCGCGCGGGCGACCTGAGCCTCGTCTTCCCCACCATCAAGCACCTCGAGCAGCTGGCCCAGTTCGAGTCGGTCGCGCACGCACTCGACAGCGCCCGCGAGCGGCAGGTCGAGCCGGTGATGCCGAAGATCCTGATGCACGACGAATCCGCCGAGATCGTCCTGCCCGGGGAGCCCGGCTATGCCGACTGACGGCCTCACCGTCACCGTCACCGGGCCCACCGGCGACCTCGGCGTGGCGATCGTGTCCGCGCTAGAACGCTCGCGGCGCGTGAAGAAGATCGTGGGAATGGCGCGGCGCCCGTTCGAGCCCGAGGTGGTGGGCTGGAAGAAGACCGAATACCGCCAGGGCGACGTCCAGGACGCCGGCAGCGTGCGCGACGCGGTGAAGGGCGCCGAGGTGGTGGTCCACCTCGCCTTCGCGATCCTCTCCGCGAGCGACGCCACCCATTCGATCAACGTGGAGGGCTCGCGCACGGTGTTCGAGGAGGCCGCCAAGGCTGGCGCGGAGCGCATCTGTTACGCCTCGAGCGTCGCCGCCTACGGCTTCCACCAGGACAACCCGGACTGGCTCACCGAAGAGGTCGAGCCGCGCGGCACTCCCGAGCATCACTACTCGGCGCAGAAGGCCGAGGTGGAGAGCGTGCTCGCCCAGGTGCTGGTGCGCCGCACGAACACCGCCGCCTACGTGTTCCGCCCGTGCATCGTCGCGGGCCCGCGCGCGCAGACCCTGCTCGAGGAGATCCCGTACGTGCGCCTGTCCGAGGCGATGCCTGACGCAGTGGTCCGGCTGCTCGGCCTCATGCCGATGCTGCGACCGGTGATTCCGGACCCCGGCACCCGCTTCCAGCTCGTTCACGAGGACGACGTGGCCTCGGCATTCGTGGCGGGCGTGGCCGGCAAGGGCACGCCAGGCCCCTACAACCTCGCCGGCGGCGGCACGCTCAAGATGAGCGACCTCGCAAACGCCCTCGGCTGGTACACGATCCCGGTGCCCGAGCTGGCCGTCGA
>JAICJR010000280.1 GCA_025928345.1 Thermoleophilaceae bacterium
ATGGGCATGCAGTCGCTTCTGTTCTACGTGCTGATCTCGTGGCTGCCGGACATCCTGCGGGACAGCGGGCTCACCGCGGGCCAGGCAGGGCTGATGCTCTCGATCGCCCTGCTCTTCGGTCTACCCGCCTCTTTGCTGGCCCCGATCGCGGCAGCGCGGCTCCCCAACCAGCGCAGCATCGTGGTGGCCGCCGCCGTCTGCTGGCTGGTGGGGCTGGTGGGCCTGCTCGTGTCCGCCGGAGGCCCCACGCTCCTGTGGATGGTCGCGCTCGGCCTCGGCCAGGGCACGGCCTTCGGCCTCAGCCTCACCCTGATCGTGGTGCGGGCGCCCGACGGTCCGCACGCTGCGGCGCTCTCCGGGATGGCGCAGTCGGTTGGTTACCTGCTCGCCGCCGTCGGTCCCCTGGCCGTGGGCCTCGTCCACGGGTTCGCGCACGGCTGGACCGCGGCGATCTGGATCCTGCTGGCCGCCACGGCCGCGGAGCTGATCACCGGCCTGGGCGCCGCCAGGCCGAGGATGGTGGGGAGCCGCAGCGGGCATGCGCTTGTGAGCGCGGAGGGCGCCGCGGAGACTTCGTAGGCTCCGGTGCCCTCATCACGGCTGCGAGGCGAGCGTGACCTCCACCGTGTGCTCGCTGCCGGCGCGCACGTTCAGCTCGATCAGGCGTTCTCCTCCACCAGCGCGATCGGCCCTCCGTCGAGCGCCTCCGGCGTTACGTCCCCGATGCACGGGCCGTGCATCGCCGATTCTGCATCGAAACGACTGGCGCTGGGTCGGCACGTACCGCATGATGGGCCGGGCAGGGCCCACCATTTCTTGACGCGGAGGACCGCCATGCCTCGCAGGCTCTCGTTGCTCGCCGTTGTGATCGCGCTCTTCGCGCTCGCCTCAACCGCCCAGGCGGCGTCGATCTGGACACCGATCGCCAGCGGAACGAACGGCACGATCAGTTCGATCGTCTATCAGGCGCCGTCGCGTTTCTGGTACGCCACCAGCGGCGGCAGGATCGCGTACTGGAACGGCAGCGGGTTCACCGCCGCGACCGGTGTCACCCCGGGCGAGAACTTCGTGGATCTCGCCTTTCAGCCCACCAGCGTGCCGGGCGGGCCCGGCACGTCCGGGCTGGTCGGCTATGGGGTCACGGGCAACGGGCACATCTGGCGCTCGACCAACGGCGGGGTGAGCTGGACACAGCTCACGGCGCCGTCGACCCGCGCTGACTGCAGCAGCTCTCCCGCGATCCCCGAGACGGAGCTCAACGCCGTCCAGTGGGCGAACGGCGCGACCGTCTTCCTCATGGGCGACGACTCAACGATCCTCCGCTCGACCAACGCCACCGCCGGTTCCCCGACGTTCTTCGAGTTCAACAAAGTCACCACTGGGACCTGCGCCATGCAGGGCGAGTCGTCGACCCAGGACATGACCGACGCGACCTTCCTTCCCGCCAACCCGTCCGATGCCCTGTTCGTCGCTCAGGACTTTGGCCGCATCTATCAGAGCAGCAACGCGCTCAGCGGATCCCCGACGGGGGCAAACGTCGCGACCGACACCGTCAACAGCTTCGAGGGCAGCCCGCGCATCGCGCAGGATCCCGCCAGCCCGAACCGCATCTGGATCGTCGACCACCAGCCCGGCGACACCGGCTGCGGCAGGCTGTGCCTGGTCCTCTCGACCGACGAAGGCCACAGCAGCGCGGCCGCGAAGTTCCCCAACGACCCGAACCCCGTGGGCGGGCTGTACGACATCAGCTCGCAAGGCGGTGTGGAGGTCACGGCCGGCAGCGGCGGCGAGATCTTCACCTCCGTCGACGGCACCAACTTCTACAACCAGCCCGCGGACGGCGCGCTCGCCACGGAGAACTGGCACGCGGAGGCTGCGTTCGATGCCCAGCACGCTGCGGTGGGAGGCGAGAACGGGGCTCTCGTGGTCAGCGCGGCGGCGGGCACGGTCCCGAGTCCCGTCGGGCCGCCGAGCCCCGCCCCCGGCCCAGGCCCGGCACCGACGCCTGCCAAGCCGTCCTCCGGCTCAAAGCCGGTCACGATCAGAACCGGCGGAGCCACGATCAAGGTCTTCAAGATCGTCACGGTCACCGGCCGCAGCCCGCGCTTCATCCCGGTGATCGTCTCGTCGAAGAAGCCGCGGAAGTTCACCGTCCAGGTCCTGGCGCTGAAGGGCAAGAGGAAGGCGCTGGCCGGCGGTCATCTCACCCTCAGGCGAAAGCACGGCGGGCACGGCACCATCCGGGTCAAGGTCCCGGCGAGCGTCAAGCCGGGCAGCTACGACATCGCCGTGCGCGTGATGACCCTGAAGGGCAAGAGGGTCGGGAAGCTCGTCAAGGTCAAATTCAGGCTGAAGTAGGCGCGATTGCGCCCACGGCCAGGTCCGCGTAGATGCTGCGCGTCTCGCGTGCTACTGCGGCCCAGTCGAACTGGAGGATGTGCTCGCGGGCCTCGGCCACGAGGCGCTCGCGGGCGGCGTCCTCGGTGAGGACGTCCTCGAGGATCGAGCCGAGGGAGGCGGCGTCGCGGGAGCGGAAGCGGCGGCCTACGCGGCCGTCGCCCGGTACCACCTCGCGGAGGCCGC
>JAICJR010000160.1 GCA_025928345.1 Thermoleophilaceae bacterium
CGGACGCCTCGAATGGCGCGAGTGGGAGGACAAGTCCGGGAACAAGCGGCAGTCCATCGATATCATTGCCGACTCTGTCCAGTTCCTGGGCTCCCGGGACGGCGCCGAGAATGGCGGTCGTTTCACGCCGCAGAGCGACGTCCCAGCCGACACTGCCGATTTCCAGACGGCGCCGTCGGGTGGCGCAACCGGGGACGACGACATCCCGTTTTAGACGTTTCGAAGGAGTACTTCACAGGTGGCAAAACAGCGCGGTAGTAGCCGGCAGCAGACGCGTCGGCGCGACGGCAAGAAGGGCCCGGGGTCCGGCGGTCGCCGGAAGCCCTGTGCCTTCTGTCGCGACAAGGTCGACGTCGTCGATTACAAGGACTTCGGCACCCTGCGTCGCGCCATGAGCGAGAAGGGCAAGATCCGCTCCGCCCGCATCACCGGATCCTGCAGGCGCCATCAGCGCCAGCTGGCTCGCGCAGTGAAGCGTGCGCGCGAGCTTGGCCTCCTCCCTTACGTGGCCGAGAGGTAATCGGGGATGGCACAGGCGATTCTGCTCCAGGCAGTGGAGACGCTTGGCGATCGCGGCGACGTGGTCGACGTCTCGCCCGGCTACCTGCGCAACTTCCTCGTTCCGCGCAAGCTCGCCCAGCCTGCCACGCCCGGCGCGGTCGCCGAGGCGCAGCGGCGCATGGAGGCGGCTGAGCGGGCGGCTCAGGAGGCCGTCGACCGGGCAGAGGAGAACGCCGCCCTGCTCACCAAGACGGTGCTCACGATCCCGCAGCAGGCGGGCGACGATGGCCGCCTGTTCGGTTCGGTCACGGCGCAGGACATCGTCGACGCCATCCGGCAGGCGCGCGGCATCCGGCTCGACCGCCGCAAAGTGCACCTCGAGCACGCCATCAAGACCACCGGCACGCACATGGTCACCGTCGAGGTGTCCGAGGGCGTGACCGCGGACGTCAAAACGATCGTCACCGCCGAATAAAGCGGTGAGTGCGGACAAGAGCTTCTTGCGCGCGTCCGCGTCTCTTGTTTCTGTCCCCGGCCCACTCGACTATTGACGGGCCGTGGCAATCTCAGTTCAACCGCCTGACGCGGCGGGCAAGCTTCCCCCGCAGAATCTCGAGGCCGAGACCTCCGTCCTAGGAGCGATCCTGCTCGCGGAGCAGGGGCTCGACGGCGTCCTGATCGACACTCGGCTGCGTGCCGAGGACTTCTACCGCCCGCGTCACCAGAAGATCTTCGGCGCGATGCGCCGGCTCAAGGAGAAGCCGGATCCCGAGGCGGTCGACGCGGTCACGGTCTGCGACGAGCTGGCGCGGGCGGGCGAGCTCGAGGAGGCCGGCGGCACCGCGTACATCCACTCCCTGCCGAGCATGGTCCCCGCGGCCGGAAACGTCCGCCACTATGCCCGGATCGTCAAGCAGCATGCCCTCCTGCGCAAGCTGCTCGACGCCGCGCGCACCACGGAATCCGACGTCTACAGCCACGCCGGCAACGTGCAGGAGCTGATCGACCGGGTCGAGGGGCGCTTCTACAACGTCGCCCACGAGGAACGCACCGGCGAGCTCCGCTCGATCGAGGAGGTGCTGCATGACGAGCTCGACAAGCTCGAGCTCGTCTCGCGTCAGGGCATCTCGCTCACCGGCACCCCGTCCGGCTTCAAGGACCTCGACGACCTCACTGGCGGTTTCCAGCCGGGCAACCTGATCGTGCTGGCCGCAAGGCCCTCAATGGGTAAATCCGCACTTGTCACGAACATCGCCGAGAACGCCGCGATCGACCATGACCGGCCCGTCGCGCTGTTCTCGCTCGAGATGTCGGAGACGGAACTCGCGCAGCGCTTCATCGCCTCCCAGGCGAAGCTGAACGGCGACGACCTGCGCAAGGGCCGCGTAAAGCCGGATCGCTGGCCGAAGGTCGTGAAGGCGACCGAGAAGCTCGCCCGCTCCCCGCTCTACGTGGACGACTCGAGCGACATCGGCATCCTCGAGGTGCGGGCGAAGGCGCGCCGCCTGCACGCGCGGCGGGAGCTCGGCCTCCTGGTTGTTGACTACCTCCAGCTCATGCGGCCGGAGGATCCGTCTCAGAACCGCGTCGAGCAGATCGGCCAGATCAGCCGCGGGCTCAAGATCCTCGCGCGCGAGCTGAACATCCCGGTGATCGCGGTGTCGCAGCTCTCGCGAGCGGTGGAGTCGCGTCCGGACAAGCGGCCGCTGCTGTCGGACCTGCGCGAGTCCGGCCAGATCGAGCAGGACGCCGACCTCGTGATGTTCATCTACCGCGACGAGTACTACAACCGCGACTCCGAGCGGCCCGGCGAGGCGGACGTGATCATCGCCAAGCACCGAAACGGGCCCGTGGCGGACGTGGTGCTTACGTTCCTCTCGCGCTATCCCAAGTTCGCGAACCTCTACCGGGACCAGTCGATGGACCCGTCGGCCGCGATGATGGGCGCGGCTGACGTATGAGCGAGATCGCCGAGGTCAGCGGCTTCTGCCCCGAGCGGCTCTGCGACGGCAGCGGCTGGCTGCTCGACGAGGAGCAGAACGTCGCGCGACCCTGCCCGTGCCGCGAGCGGCGCATCAGCCGCTCGGCCAGCCGCCGCATCGGCACCGGGATCCCGAAGCGCTACCGCGGCGTCTCCTTCGACCGCCAGCCGGTGGCGGACATGGATCCGTACGTGCTGCAGTCCGTCCGCCAGTTCGTGCGCCGCATCGAGAAGAACCTCGACGAGGGCCGCGGCCTGTGGTTCTTCGGCGACGTCGGCACCGGGAAGACGTCGCTCGCGATGATCGTGTCGAAGGCGGCGCTCGAGGCCGGGCGAAGCGTTGCGATCTACTCGGTCCCGCGTCTGCTGGCCGACATCAAGGAGACCTACGAGGCGGACGCGGACCGCTCCTATGCGGAGCTCTTCCGCCGCCTGTGCGAGGTGGACCTGCTCCACCTCGATGACCTCGGCGCCGAAAAGCGCACGGAATGGGTGCTCGAACAGCTCTACTCGATCGTCAACGAGCGCTGGCAGAACGAGCGCTCGATCGTGGTCACCACGAACCTTGGGCTCGACGAGCTGAGGGACCAGATCGGCATCCGGACCGTCTCGCGGATCGAGGGCGTGTGCGGGCCGGCGATACCGATAATGGGCCGTGACCTACGTCAGGTAGCCGCTCCCTAGACTGCAAAGAGAAATGCCTGGATTGGTGCTAGTCGGCGCCCAGTGGGGCGACGAAGGGAAGGGCAAGGTCACAGACCTGCTCGCAGAGACGGCCGACGCTGTCGTCCGCTTTCAGGGCGGCAACAACGCCGGCCACACGATCGTGCGCGGCGACGAGGTCTACAAGTTCCACCTCGTCCCGTCGGGGATCCTCTATCCCGGCAAGCAGTGCCTGATCGGCAACGGCGTGGTGGTGGATCCCAAGGTGATCACCTCCGAGCTCGAGGAGCTCCGCCACCGCGGGATCGACACGAGCGGCCTTCGCATCTCCGCCAACGCGCACCTGATCATGCCCTACCACCTGCTGCTCGACCACGCGGGCGAGACCAAGCTCGGCAAGCTTCAGATCGGCACCACGCGGCGCGGCATCGGCCCCTGCTACGCGGACAAGGCGGCCCGGCTCGGGATCCGCGTGCAGGACCTGCTCGACGAGAAGATCCTCAAGCAGAAGATCACCGCGGCGATGGAGCCGAAGCGCCTGTCGCTGCGGCCGTACGCGAAGGACCCATCGCTCGACCTTCACGCGATGACCGAGGAGTACCGCACGCTCGGCCACCGGCTCGAGCCGTTCATCGCCGACACCCAGCGGATCGTGTGGGACGCGCTCGACAACGACGGCCTCGTGCTCTTCGAAGGCGCGCAGGGCACGCTGCTCGACATCGATCACGGCACCTATCCGTTCGTCACCTCGTCGAACCCCATCGCGGGCGCGGCCTGCGTCGGCGCCGGTGTGGGTCCGAAGGACATCGACGACGTGTGGGGGATCGCCAAGGCGTACGTCACGCGCGTGGGCGCCGGGCCATTCCCGACGGAGCTCGAGGACGAGATGGGCGACCGCCTGCGCGAGGCGGGCGGCGAGTTCGGCACAACCACCGGACGTGCCCGGCGCTGCGGTTGGCTCGACCTCGTCGCGCTCCGTTACGCGGTACGCCTGAACGGCCTCACGGGGCTCGTGATCACGAAGCTCGACGTCCTCACGGGCATCGACCCGCTGCCGGTCGGCACGGAGTACACCGGCCCTGAGGGCGCCCGGTTCCGCGACTTCCCGTACCACCAGTCGATAGTTCACAAGGTCACCGGTAGCTACACCGAGCTCGCGGGCTGGCACGAGGACATCACGGGCGCCCGCAGCATGGACGACCTGCCTCAGGCGGCGCAGGACTATCTCGCCTTCATCGAGGAGTTCCTCGGCATCCCGGTTGTGCTCGTGGGAGTGGGACCCGGGCGCGACCAGATGATCTGGACCGAGGCCGCGCGGCGCGTTCAGCAAGCCGCGGTCTAGCGCGGCAGGACCACTTCTTCGCCGCGGCGCAGCAACCGCAGCGTCACCGCCAGCGCGCCCATGAAGGCCGTGAAGATGAGCCCGATCTGGACGCTCAAGAGGCCGCGCTCAGTCCAGTAGACGTCCTCGAGCTCGAGCAGCAGCGCCGACTCGTCAAGCGTCATCCCCATCCCCGCCCCGAAGCCGAGCGCGAGGCGCGAGCGGACGCGCTCGTCGCGCACGAGCAACGAGGCCGAGCCCGACGCGAACGCGAGCGAAATGCCGGGCACGAAGTGGTGGATGTGCCGATCCCCCACCATGAGATTGCGGAACGGCCCAACCGTTCTGCGCCCGCGCAGCGCGTACGCGAGCGCCCGGGATGCGACGAACGCCAACAGAAACGACGAGAAGAGGTTGAACAGCGCTCGCTCGTGGAGCGAGACCTCCTGGTAGCCGGCACGCGCCACAGCCACGGTGTCCGCCGCCGCCTCGCCTGCGGCCAGCAGCACGTCGTCGGTCTCCTGCGGCAGCGGCGCCTCGCCGCGCCGCCACACGCGTCCGTATTCGGCCGCCGCGGCTGCCACCGTGGTGAGCAGAGCCACGCCCGCGAGCACCTGCGTCTGCCGCTCGGCGCGGCGGCGTCGCGCACGCCGCCCGGGCGGTAGGTCCACCAGCCTCAACGCCACTGCTCGAGCAGCTCGCTGTCCTCCACCTGGCGCACCACCCTCGCCGGCACGCCCATCACGAGCGTTCGCGGCTCCACGTCGCGCGTGACGAGCGCGCCCGCCGCCACGAAAGCCTCCTCTCCCACCTCGATGCCGGGCAGGAGGATCGACCCGGCGCCCACGCGGCTGGCGCGCCGAAGCGTCGCGCCACGCAGCTCGAAGTCCGGCTCGTGGCGGCCCATGAAGTTGTCGTTCGTGGTGGTCACGCAGGGAGCGACGAACGCGTCGTCCTCGACGAGCGTAAAGGCCGTGAGGTAGCTGCCCGTCTGCACCTTCACGCGCGCGCCGATCGTCACGTCGTTGTCCACCGCCACCCCGGATCCCACCACCGAGCTCTCCCCCACCACGGAGCGCTCACGCACATGAGCACGGTCACCCACCACCGCGCCCGGCAGCACGCGCGCGCCGGAATGCACAACGGCGTTGGCGCCCACGGTCACGCCGGCGCCGAGCTCGAGCGGCGGCAGCTCCGCCCGCGAAGCGGTGGAGGCCGCCCCGAGCGCCAGCGGCTTGCCCAGCACGGCGCCGTCCTGGATCCGCGCGCCCTCGCCGATCACCGTGCCGTCGTGAATCACGACGTTGCCGCCCACCCAAGCGCTGTCGGGCAGCTTGACCGCGTCGCCGACCAGAAGCCCCGGCGCGCGCTCAGACCGGCGCAGCACGCGAGCTCCCCTCGAGCGATCGCTGCAGCGCCTCGAGCACACGGACCACGCGCAGCCCACTCTCGCCGCCCGAGCGCGGCTCGCCGCCGTCGGCCACCCGCTCGATAAAGTGGCGGCACTCGATCCGCAGCGGCTCCTCGTTCGAGATGTGCGGCGACCAGATGTCGCCCGAGCGCGTGACGTACTCGCCGTAGGACTCGAACTTCTGGTCGAAGCCCTTGTCGTACACCGTGACCTTGCGCTCGATCTCCATGTCGTCGAACGTGGCCATCCGCTTCGACCCCACCACCGTGAAGCGCCGCTCCTTGTGCGGATCGAGCCACGACAGGTGAAGGTGCGCGGCGAGCCCCGACGGAAAGCGCAGGTAGCAGAACACCACGTCCTCGATGCCCGGCTGCATGTAGCTCTCGCCGAACGCCTGGCAGTCGCTCGGCTCCTCCCCGCCCGCGAGATGGAGCAGCACGGACACGTCGTGCGCGCCAAGGCTCCAGAGCGCGTTCTCGTCCGGCCGCAGCTTGCCGAGGTTGAGCCGGTTCGAATACAGGTAGTAGATGTCGCCGAGCTCGCCGCTCTCGGCGATCGACTTGAGCTTCTCCACGCCCGGGTGGTACTCGAGCAGGTGGCCCACCATGAGCACCCGGCCCGACTTGCGCGCGGCCGCCACAACCTGCTCGGCCTCGGCCACCGACTGCGCGAGCGGCTTCTCCACGAAGCAGTGCTTGCCCGCGCCCAGCACGCGCGTGGCGAGCGGGGCGTGCGTGGGCACGTGCGTGGCCACCACCACCGCGTCGAGCTCCGGATCCTCGAGCAGCTCGTCGAGGTCGCCCGACACGCGCGCGTCCGGGAACGACGGCGCCCAGCGCTCGCGCGCCTCCTGCGACTGGTCGCAGATCCAGCGCAGCTCGGCGCCCGGGAGGCGGTCGAAGTTACGTGCGAGGTTCGGCCCCCAGTACCCCAGGCCAACCACGCCGACGCGGATGCTCATCCGGCCGGAGTGTATGCGTCGAGCACGTCGCAAATGCGCTCCGCCGCGTGGCCGCCGCCGTAGAGCTCGGGACGCTCGCCCGCCGGCGGCGAGCGATCGAGCGCCGCGAGTGCCGCCTCACGGTCGAGATCCACCAGCACGTTCCAGCCCTGCTCCACGGTCTCCACCCACTCCGTGGTGGAGCGCAGCGTGACGCACGGCGTGCCGAGCAGATACGCCTCCTTCTGCACGCCGCCCGAGTCGGTGAGGATCGCGCGAGCATGCCGGGCGAGCTTGAGGAAGTCGAGGTAACCGAGGGGCGCCGTCACCTCCAGCCCTGAGGCGGCCACCAGCCGCTCGAGCAGCCCGGCCGCCTCGAGCCTCGCGCGCGTGCGCGGATGGAGGGGGAAGATCGCCTTGCCGGGCAGCGCCTCGAGCAATCCCACGAGCCGCAGCAGCCGCTCGGGATCGTCCACATTGCCCGCGCGGTGGGCGGTGACGAGCAGGTACTCGCCCGGCTCGACGCCGTAGCGCTCGAGCGCATCCGAGCGCTCCTCGGCCACCGACGCGAAGGCAAGCGACACATCAGCCATCACGTCGCCCACCAGCTTCACCCGGCCGTGCGCGCCCTCGCGCTCGAGGTTCGCCACCGCAGTCGGCGTCGAACAGAGCAGCAGCTCACTGGCATGGTCGGTCAAAACGCGGTTGAGCTCCTCAGGCATCGACCAGTCGCCCGAGCGCA
>JAICJR010000118.1 GCA_025928345.1 Thermoleophilaceae bacterium
CGTTCGCGCTCGAGCGCTTCTACGAGGACCGGCTGGTCTCCGAGCTGGCCGCCGCAGCCGTCAGCCACTGATGGACGCTCCACTCATGCGTCTCCTCGTCTGGTGCGAGGACGATCAGCCCGGCATCGTGAGCGCGGTGTCCACCTTCCTCTTCGACGCGGGCGCCAACATCGTGCAGTCCGACCAATACAGCTCGGACCCCGAGGGCGGCGACTTCTTCCTGCGAATGGAATTCACCCTCCCGGGCGGGCCGGAGGGACTCGCGGACAAGTTCGCCCGCGTTGTGGCTGCGCGCTTCGACATGGGCTTTCGGTTCTGGGACACCCGCGAGCGCAAGCGAATCGCGGTGCTCGTGTCGCGCTACGACCACTGCCTCAGGGACCTGCTCTGGCGCTGGAAGAGCGGCGAGCTTGAGGGCGACGTCGTGCTGGTCGCCTCCAACCATCCCGCCCTGCGCGAGGACGTGGAGTTCTTCGGCCTCCCCTACCACCACGTGCCCGTGGACAAGGACAGCAAGCCCGAGTCCGAGGAGCGGCTGCTCGAGCTGCTCGTGGGCAACTGCGACCTCGTGGTGCTGGCCCGCTACATGCAGATCCTGTCCGGTGACTTCCTCGAGCGAGTGGGCGTGCCGGTGATGAACATCCACCATTCGTTCCTGCCCGCGTTCGCAGGCGCGGGCCCGTACGCGCGGGCGAAGGAGCGCGGCGTGAAGCTGATCGGCGCCACCGCCCACTACGTGACGGAGGAGCTCGACTCCGGGCCGATCATCGAGCAGGACGTGATCCGGGTGTCGCATCGCGACACCGTGGCGAGGCTCGAGCGCCGCGGCGCCGACATCGAGCGCGCGGTGCTCGCGCGCGCGGTTCAGTGGCACCTACAGGACCGCGTGATCAGGCACGGCAACACCACCGTGGTGTTCGGCCCGTAGCGCCTCGAGGGCCACCGGTTCCACCAGCTCGATCCGCAGCTCCGGGTGGTCCCGCCCGAGCCGGTCGAGGCAGCGCTGACCGAGAAGCGCGCTGCTCACCACCAGCTCGTCGTAATGCCCGGTGCGGAGCTCCGCGGCGATTTCGCGCTTGGCCATGCCGCGCCGGCAGGCAAACTTCACGCTCACATCAGGCGGCAGCCCGGCAACCACGGCCCGGATCCACTGGGAGGATTGCTCGCCGTGCTCGCGGACGAGCTCGCCGGGATCGACTCCCGCGAGCCGGGCCCAGTGAATCAGGCGCGCGGGCGCCCAGACGCACATGAGCGTGAGCGTGGCGTGCTCCTCCGCCGCGCGAGCGGCGGCCCGCTCGACGGTGGATTCCTCGCCCATTCCCGGGCGCCCTGCTGCCAGGATGTTGAAGCTCATCCCCCGATCCCTCGCCCTTAACGGTATCCCGGCTTATGGCGGCAGTCCAGCCCCACGTGATGGTGAGGCGCGGGCGTGGCCGGGTAGGCAGAGGGGGTGACGGCGGAAAGCGGGGAGAACGCGGTGGCCGGCCGCACCAGTCGGCGGAGCCTCGAGCGCTCCCGCGGCAGGACGGCGGCGAGCCGCAAGACGGTGCTGATCGCGCTCGCCTCGAACGCGATCGTTGCGGTGGTGAAGCTGTTCGGCGGCCTGGTGAGCGGCTCGACCGCGATGCTCGCGGAGGCCGCCCACTCCGTGGCCGACACGGCCAACCAGGGCTTCCTGCTCGCGTCGATCAAGCTCAGCTCGCGCGAGCCCACGCCGGACCAGCCGTTCGGCTACGGGCAGGAGCGCTTCCTGTGGACGTTCCTCGCCGCCGTAGGCATGTTCCTCGCTGGCGCAATCTTCGCCATCGGCTATGGCGTGTTCGAGCTGCTGTCCGGCGAGAAGCCGGGCGGCTACGCGGCCGCCTACATCACGCTCGCGATCTCGCTCGCGGCGGAAGGCGCTTCGTGGCTGCGGGCGGTCCGGCAGGTGCGTGAGGAGGCGGGCGAGGCCGACCTGAAGCTCATGGACTACGTGCGCGGCAGCCGCGACCCGAACGTGAAGATGGTGCTGTTCGAGGACTCGGCCGCGCTGGTGGGCATCTTCATCGCATTCGCCGGCATCTTGATCGACCAGGTGACCGGCTCGAACGTGTTCGACCCCTTGGCCTCCATCGCGATCGGCGTCCTGCTCGTGTTCGTGGCGATCACGATGGGACGCGATGTGTCACACCTCCTGATCGGCGGCGCCGCTCGGCCGGACGAGCGCGATGCGCTCGAGGAGGCGCTGCGCGAATTCCGCGAGGTGGACGACGTTGTGGAGCTGCTCACGCTGGTGCTCGGCCCGAGCTCGCTGCTCGTGGCAGCGCGGATCGACCTGGCTGACGACCTCTCGACGGACAGCGTCGAGGACATCTCCGACCGGATCGAGGAGCGCCTGCGCGAGGTCGTGCCGGACGTCACAGAGGTCTTCCTCGACGCCACGCGCTCACGCGGCGGGGCGACCGCGCAGGCTTGACCGGATCTTTAGCTCTCGACATGTTCGGCACCGGATGTGACGGGAACACCCAGCTCATGGACTCAGGTGCGATCTTTCTCACGGGCTCCTCCGGATTCGTCGGAATGGAGCTGTTGGCCCGCTATCTGGAGCGCACGAACCGGACGGTCTACGCCCTGATCCGGGCCTCCGATGACGAAGAGGCGGGCCGCCGCGTGCACCAGGCCGCGCGCACCGTGGTGTCCGATGCGGACGCGTATGCCGACCGCCTCGTGGCGGTGCGCGGCGACGTGACCCAACCGGATCTCGGCCTCCACGCGCGCACGCGCGAGCAGCTCGCCGAGGAGGTGACCGACGTGGTGCACTCGGCCGCGTCCGTTGCCTTCAACCTGCCGATCGACCAGGCGCGCGAGATCAACCTGCACGGCACGCGCCGGGTGCTCGACCTGGCGGAGCTGTGCGCCCAGTGCGGCCACGGCCTGCGTCGCCTCGCGCACGTGTCCACGGCGTACGTGGCGGGCAGCCATCGCGGCCGCTTCCACGAGCACGATCTCGACCGCCGCCAGCGCTTCAACAACAGCTACGAGTTTTCGAAGTGGGAGGCGGAGAAGCTGGTGCGCTCGCGCTCGGAGCGGATCCCGACCACCGTGTTCAGGCCGAGCATCGTGGTGGGCGAGCACGACAGCGGCTGGACTCCCGCGTTCAACGTGGTGTACGGACCGCTGCGCGCGTACTCGCGCGGGTCGCTCACGCTCGTGCCGGGGCGCCGCTCGGCGCCTGCCGACGTGGTGCCCGTGGACTATGTGGCGGACGCGATCTTCGAGCTGTCCTCACGGCCGGAAGCAGAGGGGCAGACCTACACGCTGGCGGCAGGTCCCGAGGCGCGTACGGTTGGCGATCTGATCCGAATGTCGGCCAACGCGTTCGGGCGCAGGCGCGCACTCGCGCTGCACCCGGGCGTCTACTCGAGCGCGGTCCACCCGTGGCTCCTGCGCCGCGGGTCGAAGTCGCGGCGCAAGGCGCTGAAGCGAGCGGAGGTGTATTTCCCCTACTTCGACGTCGGGGCCCGCTTCGACACCACCGCCGCGACCAAGGCCCTGGCGCCCGCCGGGATCCGCGTGCCGCCGCTCGAGACCTACTTCGACTCGCTCGTGCGCTTCGCGAAGGCGGCCGACTGGGGCAAGCGCCCGATCACGCGCGTGGAGGCGCGTGAGCGGCGCCGAGAGCCGGTTCCCGCTTAGGGCGTCAGCGTGCGCGCGGTGCGCGAGCGCCGCACGTCGCGCTGGTCCTTCATCGTGCCGAGCGCGCTATCGGCCAGCGTGTTCGTGATCCCGTGCCAGTAGTGCTCGTTCTTGAAGTGGTGCAGCCGGTGGTTGCGCCAGATCGAGCGGTAGTAGCGCGAGCGCGGCCGGTAGGCCGTGTGGATGAGGAAGTGGGTCCACTCGTAGATGCCGACGAGTGCCTGTCCGGTTAGGACGCCGGTGAGGAGAGCGCCGTACGGCACCGTTCCGCCCGCGAGCGCGATCACCAGGCCGGCGAGTGCCGGAGTGAGCGGCACGGCGAGGAACATCAGCGCCAGCGCCTCGGACGGCGCGAGCAGGATCATGAACAGGTCGTTCGGCTCCTCGTGGTGCTCCCGATGGGCGCGCGCAGTGGCCAGCTCCACCCGCTTGCCCCTGAAGGCAAACGGCTTGAGGTGGAGCAGATACACGTGGATCGCCCACTCGCCGAACGGATAGATCACGAGGAGCGCGGCCGCGGCCACCGCGTCGCGCCAGGTGAGCGGATCACCCACGGCCACTCGCGCGACCAGGGTCACGACGATCCCGAACAGGATCATCTTCGGCGACCGCTTGGCCCGGAACTCGGACCACGCCTGTGGCAGCGTCTTCACATCGCGCCCGTAACGCGCACCCCGCATGTGTCAAAGAGTAGAGCGGTCTAGGGGTCGGGCGGCTGGTACCGCGCCACCCCGAAAGCGAGCAAGAGCGGGATGTTCACCGCGTAGGCGATCAGCATCAGCGTGACGAGCACGAGCTGGCTGCCGCGCGTGCCGTCCTGCAGGAAGACGTACAAAAGCATCCCGGCGATGACGACGTATGCGAGCAGCGCCCAGCGGCCCACGAGCCAGAAGCTGCTCCACGAGAACTCGCGCACGCGCGAGAGCGCGAATGCATTCCAGCCGATGAGCGCGGCCGAGCCGATCAGCACCACGATCGGCAGCGCGAGCGGCGCGTGATGCGGCAGGTGCGAAGCCATGTAGATGCCGCCGATCACGATCAGGATCATCGACGCCACCGCCACCTCGTTCACGGGCGGGAGTGAGTCCTGGTCCGTCATAGCGACGCGATCCTGGTCATGATGATCAGCGTGGCCACCTGCATCGCGCCGGTCACGCCGGCGGTGTAGATGAACCGCTTCATCAGCTTCCCGATCAGCTCGCCGTTGGGCGTCGGCTTCTTCAGCTCGAACAGGACGGCGAGGTTGGCCGGCTCGAGAATCGCCAGCGCGATCACCGACATCACGCCGACGACGATGTAGGACGCCACGATCCAGCCGTGGTGGCTCCAGCTCGAGTCCGTGAAGCCGAGGTGGTGCCCGAGCTGGAATCCCGCCGCGAGCGTGCAGATCACGAGCGTGGGCATGAGCAGCAGCATCTTCGGCATGAAGCGGCTCGAGAACTCCATACGTGAGGGGATCGACATGCGGCCCATGATCGGCCCGACGATGAAGCCCACGAACAGGTCGATCCCCGTCCATAGGGCACCGGCCACGACGTGGAAGAAGTTGAGCCCCCAGCCCCAGTCGGCGGCGATCACGGCCACGAGCGCGGCCAGCACCAGGGCCACCCCCGGGAGCGCCTTCACCGGCACGATCTGGAGCTGACCGCGATCGAACGGCGGTGCGGCCGGCGGCGGCGCGAGGCCGACGGGCGCGTCGTGAGCTACGTCGGTCATCTACCGAAACTCTAAGCGGCGCCCAGGCGGACAGGCAAGCACTTGAGCTGGTTGAGGAACGGCGACTCGACCGCTTCCGCCTCCCCCGCGAGCTCCATGTTCGGATAGCGCGCGAGCGTCTCCTCGAAGAGCACCTTCAACTCGAGTCGCGCGAGCGCGGTGCCGAGGCAGTAGTGGCGGCCGCCGGCGCCGAACGCCTGGTGCTCGGGGTTGCGGAGGACGTCGAAGCGGTCGGGATCCTCGAAGCGCGTCGCGTCTCGGCCCGACGACACGTACCACATCACCACCTTGTCGCCCTCTTTGATCTGCTGCCCATTCAGCTCGGTGTCGCGCGTGGCGGTGCGGCGGAAGTGTGCGAATGCGGGGAACATCCGGAGCGCCTCCTCCACGGCGCCGGGGATGAGCGACGGGTCGTCGAGCAGGAGCCGGCGCTGGTCGGGGTTCTCCATCAGCGCGCGCATGCCGCTCGAGTAGGTGGCCTTCGTGCTGTCGTTGCCCGCCGCCACGAGCAGGAAGAAGCCCATCACGATCTCGTGCTCCTCGAGCTTCTCACCGTCGATCTCGGCGTGCACGAGCACGCTCGTGAGGTCGTCGGTGGGGGTCTCACGCCGCTCGGCTATCAGCTTGTTGCAGCGCTCGAAGATCTCGGGGACGCCCTTCTGGATCGCGTCGTCGATGCCACCCGGGTTGAGGTCGGGATCGCTCGCTCCGAGAATCGAGTTCATGAGGTTCGCCCAGACCCCGTCGTCCTCCTCCGGGATACCCATGAAGCTGCCGATCACCCGCGACACCACCGGCTGCGCCACCTCGTTGACGAGCTCGCACTCGTCGCGCCCCTCGAGCCGGTCGAGCACGCTCCGCACGATCTGCCGAATCTCCTCCTCGTGGGCGGCGATGCGCTTGGGAGTGAAGCCGGCTTGGAAGAGCGCCTTGAGGCGATCGTGCTTCGGCGGGTCCATCCCGATGAACATCGCCCGGACCAGCTCGATGGGGAAAACCGCGTTCGCCGCGGTGATGCCGCCGCGCTCGGAGGAGTACGTCTGCCAGTCGCGACTGACGGTGTGGATGTCGTCCGCGGTGGTGACTGACCAGAATCCCGTTTCGCCCGGGAACTCACTGATCCCGTTGGTCCAGTGCACGGGGCAGTGCTCCCGGATCTCGCGAAACAGCTCGTGCGGCGGCCCCTTTTCCCAGAACTCGCGATCGCCGACTCGTACTTCATTCAGGTTCCTGCCCATAGTGGCCACGCGCGGGTCCTCCGATCGGACTTACCGTTTAGGGGAATGACATCCTCCCAGCACCGGCCGGCGAGCGCCATGCTCGATGCGCCACGGAGCGGCAGCGGACCGCTCGTGGTGCTCGTGCACGGGAGCGTGCTGGGCGCCGCTGTGACCTGGCGCAAGCAGCAATCGCTGGCTCGGCACTGGACGCTCTGCACGCCCAACCGGCCCGGCTTTGGCGCCAGCCCGCCGGCCGAGCGCGGCGACTTCGAGGCCGAGGCGCCTTTGATTGCCGAGCTGCTCGGCGACGGCGCGCATCTCGTCGGGCACTCGTACGGCGCGGTGATCGCGATGTTCGCCGCCGTGCTGCGGCCTGAGGCGGTGCGCTCGCTGACGATCTCCGAGCCGGGCTGCCTCAGCGTGGCCGCCGGCAACCCGGCCGTGGACGCCGTGATCGAGAACGGCAACCAGCTCTTCCGCCGCGGGCCGCAGATGGATCCGCGCGAGCTGCTCGTGTTCTTCCGCGACGGCGTAGGTTCGGCAAACGTGACGCCTGAGGAGCTCGACGGCGAGCTGCTCGCGGGCGCGCGTCTCTTGATGCGCGAGCGGCCGCCGTGGGAGCTGAACCCGCCGCTCGAGCGGCTGGCGGCCCAACCGTTCCGCAAACTGGTGATCTCGGGCGGGCATTCGGACGTGTTCGAGGCGGTGTGCGACGTGGTGGCGGAGCGCCTGGGCGCCGAGCGAGCGGTGATCCCGGGGCGTGGCCACTCGATCCCTGCCACAGGCGACGCTTACAACGAGCGCCTGCACGCGTTCCTGACTGCCTGCGAAGCGACGAGAGCTTGAACGTCTACGCCGCGCTGTCCACGGCGGCGAAATGCTCGAACCGGATCGCGAGTCGTTCCGGATCGGGTTGATCCACGGGACGGCGGGGCCGCAGGATCGCGGCCCCGTGGAAGCCCTGGAGCCCCTCACGAAGCATTGGGCCGTCGCTCTCTTCGCGAAGCCGCCGCGCTATGTGAACGATGCCCTCGGGATCGATGTGCCGATAGGCCGTCAATACATCGCGCCGGAACCTCTGTTGATGCAGGCGCTGTCGCACCTCTCTGAGGGCGTACGCCCGAACATCCGGTGTGGAAACGATGCCCTCGCCTTGTAGGTCCGCCACCGGCAGTCCGACCTCCAGCAGCACCATGCGCGCCACAGGGTCGTCGGCTGTCACGAACACCGGCTGTACGACCATGTACTGCCCCGGAGCGAGCCCGTGGAAGTAGATGAGCGGTACCTGCATCTCGAACGCGGCCCTGAGAGCGCGATTGTCAGGCTGATCAATCGGGCCTGAGCGGTAGTGGTAGAGGATCGTGCGGTTGTCCGCATCCAGTTCGTCTTCGTAGGCAGCCTGTTTGCCAGGCACGCGTGCGGCGGTCATCAGGGTGAGAGCAGCCGGGCCCACCATCTGACGCGGTCGATGGATCCCTTTCTGGAAGGAGCCAAAGCTGACCCACTGTCCGTGGTACGGAAACCCCTCCCTAAGCACCGACACGGGAACGAGATCGTCGTAACGTTGGCCGAGTTCCCTCGCCCGCTGATGGGCCGCGACCCGCAGTTCGTGATCGGGGTCCGGCTGGGCCACAGCGGGAAGCATCATCGATCAAGACGCGTCCCGCAATGCAGCAGCGAGCAGCCTGGCGCCAGAATGCATGTGCTGGCGCCACAATGGCGCTAACCTTCGAGACATGCCAAGCATCCAGGTCAAGAACGTTCCAGACGACGTGCACCGGGTTCTGCGCCGACGTGCCGGCGAGGCGGGCCAGTCGCTCCAGGAGTATTTGCTCGCGCGACTGGTTGATGAGGCGAGGAAGCCGTCACTCGATGAAGTCCTGGGTCGAGCCGGTCAGCGCACTGGAGGGAAGCTGCCGCTGGCTGAGGCCGCCCGGGCTGTTCGCAAGGAACGCGACTCACGTTGATAGTCGTCGACGCTTCGATCATCGCTTCGGCGTTGAGCGATGACGGAAGCGACGGGGAACGGATTCGGGCCCGCCTCATCGGCGAGACCCTTGTGGCGCCTGAGCTCATAGATGTGGAGGTGCTGTCGGTCTGGCGCAGACACGTGCGGCAAGGCACCCTTCCGGTCGAACGTGCCGAGCAGGCTCTTGCGGACCTAGTGGAGCTGCCGATGACGCGCCTCCCCCACGAGCGGCTGCTCACCCGGGTGTGGGAACTGCGTGAGAACCTCAGCGCATACGACGCTATATACGTCGCCTTGGCGGAGGCGCTCGACAGCTCATTGCTGACGGCCGACAAGCCTCTGTCACAGTCCCCCGGGCCGCGCTGCGAGATCCTTCTCTTTCGATGACCCCCGTCGCCCGTCGCAAAGACGCCATCGAGCGGACGCTCGATCTCATCCAGCCGTCGACGCTGCCGTCGGTTCCGCATGTGGAGGCGGGGTATCTCGACCTGCTCGGCGAGGAGCGAGTGGCGGGCTCGCATCCCGGGCAGCAGCTGATGGAGAGCACCGGGCTCGCTCTCATTTACGAGCGACTCTGGCGGCCGGTGCTCGGCCGGTTGCTCATGGGAGCGATGGGTCCGGGCATGGGCGACGAGCGACGGATCGCGGCCGAGATGCTCGAGCTTGCGCCCGGCGATCTGGTGCTCGACGTCGGCTCTGGCCCAGGCAACTTCACCCGCTATTTCGCGAACGAGGTGGAGGACGACGGCCTGGTCGTCGGGCTCGACGCCTCCGGCGCGATGCTCGCACGCGGGGTGCGGGAGAACTCCGCGGCGAACGTCTGTTACGTGCGCGGCAACGCGTCGGACCTCCCGTTCGAAGACGAGAGCTTCGACGCCGTCTGCTGCTTCGCGGCGCTCTACCTGATCGAGGATCCGATGGGCGCTATCGACGAGATCGCGCGCGTGCTCCGCCCGGACGGCCGGGTGGCGATCCTGACGAGCATCAACCGCGGCCTACTCCCGGCGCCGCTGGCGAACGCCTTCGCTCGCCCCCTCACCGGAGTGCGCATCTTCGGTCGCGACGACATTACGCGCGCCCTTCAGCGCCGCGGCCTCACCCGCGTCGCGCAGCGCGTTTCCGGGCTCGCGCAGTTCGTGTCGGCGCGCAAGCGGGCGCGGTCACCGCGCCGCGCGTAGCGCATCCAGCCGCCGCTCGAGCTCCGCGCGCTCGACCGCGTTTGACGAGAGCTCGATCGCGCGCTCGTAGGCGCGGGCGGCCGCGGCGGCGTCGCCGGCGCGCTGCAGCAACTCGGCATTCGCGGCATGAAGCGGCTGGTAGCGCTCGAGCGCGGGATCTTCGAGCAACGGCGCTAACAGTTCGAGCCCCGCCTCCGCGCCAGAGGCGAACGCGACCGCCACCGCCCGGTTCACCTCCACGACGGCCGACGGGGCGATGCGAGCGAGCGCTCCGTAGAGCTCGGCAATCTGCGGCCAGTCCACCTCCTCCGCGCTCGGCGCCTCCACGTGCAGCGCGGCAATCGCCGCCTGCAGCTGGTACGGCCCGGGCCGCCTAAGCCGCATCGCGCGCTCGCGCACTCCCAGCCCTTCGCGGATTCGTCCCTGATCCCAGAGCGATCGGTCCTGCTCGTCGAGCCGCACATAGCGGCCCTGCTCGTCCACCCGCGCGGCCCGCCGCGCGTCGTGCAGCAGCATCAGTGCCAGCAGCCCCCACACCTCCGCGTCATCGGGCATGAGCCTGGCGAGCAGCCGCGCCAGCCGGATCGCCTCGCTGCACAGCTCGCCGCGCACGAGGCGATCGCCGCCGCTGGCGTCGTAGCCCTCGTTGAAGATCAGGTACACGACCATCAGCACGCCGTGCAGCCGGTCGGGCAGTACGTCGTCCGAGGGCACGCGGTACGGGATGTGCGCCTCGGCGATCTTCCGCTTGGCGCGCGAGAGACGCTGGCCCATCGTCGGCTCGGCCACGAGGAACGCCCGCGCGATCTCGCCGGTGGTGAGCCCGCCGAGCATCCGCAGCGTGAGCGCCACCCGCGCGGGCACGGCCAGCGCCGGATGGCAGCAGGTGAAGATCAGCCGCAGGCGGTCGTCGTGCACTGCGCTCTCCTCGTCGGCGTCCGGCCGGTTCTCCTGCGCGTCGAGGCGGGCGAGCTCCGCCAGCCGATCCGTGCGGTCGGCGAGCGAGCGCGTGCGGCGCAGCCGGTCGATCGCGCGGCGGCGCGCGGCCGTGGTGAGCCAGCCGCCCGGATTGTCCGGCACTCCGTCCCGCGGCCAGGTGGC